>USEH01000209.1 GCA_900553675.1 uncultured Ruminococcus sp.
AGTTCTTTGCTCTTGATTCACAGCGATTGACTATCCTGCCGTGCCTTAACCCAGTGTATTCTCTAATGCGCTTTCCAAACCTTCAGTCTCAAAAATTTCATTGAGAATCAGCGGCGTAAACCCCGCATTTATATCCTCCAGCGAAGCGGGGTTCTCTTCGCCGGTACGCATATTCTTAATCTTCACCTCGCCCGACTCCAGCTCATTATCCCCCAGCACGCAAACAAACTTCGCACCAATCTTATTCGCATACTTCATCTGCGGCTTCAACCCTCTTCCGACAAGGTCAAATTCCGCAGCATAGCCTTCCTCTCTCAGCTGCTGACAGAGCACCGCCGCCTTTGCCTGAGCGGTCACGCCCATAGGCGCAAAGTATATATCGCAGGTCTTGGCTTCTAAAAACTCCTTCTTCTGCTGCTCCATTGTAAGAATAAGCCTCTCTAAACCCATTCCGAAGCCGAGCGCGGGTGTGGGCTGTCCGCCCAGCTCGGACACTAAGCCGTCATACCGTCCGCCGCCGCAGACCGTTCCCTGCGCGCCTATATCCTTTGAGATAAACTCGAACACGGTTCTGGTATAATAATCCAGTCCCCTTACAATCTTGGGGTTGACTGCAAAGCTAACGCCGTTTGCGGTCAGGATTTCCTTCAGCTTTTCAAAGTGTTCGCGGCAGTCGTCGCAGAGATAGTCAAGGATTATCGGCGCGTCCTTGGCAATGTCCGCGCAGATGGGCGACTTGCAGTCTAAAATCCTCATAGGATTTTTGTCGAGACGTTCGCGGCAGGTGTCGCAAAGCTCGTCCTTTCTTGCGCTGAAATACTCCTTTAATGCGGCGTGATATTTCTTTCTGCACTCGGGGCAGCCTATTGAGTTGATGTTAAGCTCGATATTTTCCAGCCCGCACTCATCTAAAACAGCCTTTGCCAGAAGTATAATTTCCGCGTCGGCATAGGGAGACGCCGCACCGAACATTTCTATTCCGAACTGGTGAAACTCGCGCAGTCTTCCCGCCTGAGGCTTTTCGTGGCGGAAGCAGGGGATGACATAGTAGACCTTCTGCGGAAAGCCCTCGTTCATAACGCCGTTTTCGAGCATTGCTCGCACTACTCCCGCGGTTCCTTCAGGGCGGAGTGTAAAGGTCTGGTCGCCCTTGGAGGAGACGGTATACATCTCCTTGGTGACAACGTCTGAGGTGTCCCCCACAGAGCGGACGTACAGTCCCGTCTCCTCAAAAACGGGAGTTCTTATTTCGCGGAAGCCGAACTGCTCCGCGCAGTCGCGGACAATCTGCTCCACCGTGTGCCATTTGTTTATCCCTGAGGGCAGAGCGTCCTGCGTGCCCTTGGGTCTTTGCAAATATTGTGCCATAAAATTTTCCTTTCCTGTTTTATTATATATCTATATCTACATCGATATCCTCGATAAGACTATTCTCAGCGTACCATTGCAGGCGTTTTATCTCATCTGTGACTATTTCAAGACCCTTTGCGTTTGCAAACCAGTTGTCTCTTTTTGCGGACATATCATTTGCGGGACAGGGTACGAACTCATATTCCGAAAGCCGTCTTTGCGCTAAAAGCATAGCCCTGCGCATATGATAAGCGGTTGTTACCAGTATTATTCTGCGGCATTCCGGCAGCCGCGCGCGGATTATCTCCCTTGAAAAATCGAGGTTTTCCACGGTGGTAAAGGCTTTGGTCTCGCAGAATATTTTATCCTGCGGTATGCCAAGCTCCTTTGCGGCGCGGAGCATTGACAGATACTCCTGCATAAAGCCGTACTGCGTTTGCTGAGCCTTCCCGCCCGAAAAAAGGAGGTATTCCGCCCTGCCCGCAAAATACAGCTTTGCCGCTTCGGGGACTCTGTAGCGGCTTGCCTTGCTGCTGCCCAGAACTATGATAAGGTCGGCACGTTCGCCGGAGTATTCAAGGCTGTCATACAAAAGCTTATCCACAAGCGTTCGGGTCAGAGCCGAGCGGTTTATTTCCGAAATCCTCATATCATCCTCCTTTGCAGCCCTGTATTCGGGGCGGGATATCCCCTGCTTCACATCTGAGGCGGGGGATTTTTCATTATTTGAATCCAAAAAAGCGCCCATCATCCCTAAAAAAGGGACGACAGACGCCGTGGTACCACCCTTGTTACCGTCCGTTTCGTTTACGCCGGACAGTCACTCAGCTTCCTTAACGCGGAAAAACGCCGCGGCTTTTGTCCTGCCGTATCCGTTTGGTATACCCGACAAGGCTTTATAACCGCAGGGCTCGGAGGTGTCCTTCATTTATGCACCGCGCCGACGCTCTCACCGCAGCAGATTCGTTTGAATCAGCCTTGCGCCGTTCTCTTTGCCGCAGGTGCAGAAATTACTCTCCCCGTCTCAGCCATTTAATATTTTCATATTCATTTGTTTATATGCTTTTGCGATATGCTTTTCTGTGGCGCATATCTGCGGTCGTCCCACCGTTAGACGGTTATATCGCGGTAGTTGTCTCTATAGTCAAGATCTCCTCTTTCCAAAGCCATGATCAAAGCTTCGGCGGTTGCGATATTTGTTGCTACAGGGATGTTGTAAACGTCGCAGAGTCTTAGGATATCTCTTTCGTCGGGCTCGCTGATCTTGCGGCGGATGGGGTCGCGGAAGAAGAGCAAGAGGTCTATTTCGTTGCAGGAAATTTTCGAGCTTATCTGCTGGCAGCCGCCCTGTGAACCCACGAGATACTGCTGAATGGACAGACCGGTGGCTTCTGAGACCTGCTTGCCGGTTGTTCCCGTGGCGCAAAGCTTGTGTTTAGAGAGTATTCCGCTGTATGCGATGCAGAATTGAATCATAAGCTCTTTTTTTGAATCGTGCGCAATTATTGCAATGTTCATTAGGCGGACTCCTTTCAAATAGTTATATTAATTTAGATATACTTTCCCATATATTATTCACGATACAAATTATTATAGCACATGAGCGGCAAAAAGTCAAAGATTTTTTGAAAAAATATCGTCCAAATTAGATATATAAAAAACAGCAATATTCCTAAAAAATGTTGAGGGTTCATAGCGGAGTGAACACTTTTGGGAATGGTGGGTAACATTTTCTGCTTTTTGCGGGGGTATGGGGAGGTTTGCGCCTTTGGGTGAGGGGGTGTTATCTGTTTGACTGTCTGCGGGGATGTATGTAAGGAAGCTTCGCTACACTGTGTGAGCCGTTTGATATTTGTCCAACTGCCTGCAGGGGATAAGGGGGATGAACCTAAGGCAAGCAGTAAGCACTGGCGTGCTA
>USEH01000210.1 GCA_900553675.1 uncultured Ruminococcus sp.
TTCGGAGGGTCTGGTTAAGGGTCTTAACGAAAAGCTGAACGAAATCGGTCTTTATGTCACCGATGTTAATATAATCAACTTCGATTTCTCGGACGCGTATACAACCGCTATTGAGGAAAAGCAGGTCGCTCAGCAGCAACTTTTAAAGGCTGAAACCGAAAAGCAGACTAAAATCACCAACGCTCAGGCGGAGGCTGAGGCTATAAAAATCAGGGCGGAAGCCGAGGCTGAGGCAAACAGAATCATAGCCGAATCCATAACCGAAGAGCTTGTCAACTATAATAAGATAGAAAAGTGGGACGGTCAGCTTCCCAAGGTCACCGGCGGCTCGTCCTCAATATTGGATATAAGCGGAATTTTAGGTGACGAAGCAAAGCCTGCGGAGCCCGCAAGCACTCCTGCTCCGGCATCCGTGCCCGCTGAGTAAGTCTGAGAGGCGGTAATTATGAATAAAAAGATTATAAGAGCCTGTCAGGCGGCGGTTGTATTGCTTGTATGCCTTGCTCTTTGCTCCTGCACGTTGTTTAACACTCTGACCGCCTACAGCCTTTATTCCAAAGCCTTTAGCGAGCTCGAAAAGGCGGGAGGTTACGAGGCTGACTGTCAGATGTCGGTAAAGCTCGAGGTCCTGGGTCAGGATCTTTCAACCAACACACAAATGCGATACAAAAAGAACGGCGAAAACCTTCAATCTATTATGGAGGTTGAAAGCGTTAAGATAACCAGCACCAGAATCGGCGATACTATTTATGTTGATAACGGCACGACCGGCATTAAATACAGCCTTCCTGAACAGGAGGACGGCTCCGAAAACACCTTCGGCAGTGCCGACATTCCTGTTCTTGCCAAGGACGTTTTTGAAAATATAGAAGTCGTTAAAAACGAAGACGGCACTAAAACGGTTACAATCGCCCTCGACAACGAGACTGCCATGAAATATCTCGGTGATGTTTTCGACGGCGAGGAAAGCGTCACCCTGAACAATATCGTCTTCTCCATGATATTCAACAAGAAAAACGACCTTCAGGGCATGAAGATATCCTGCTCATTTGAAGCCGAGGAGATGGGAGTGGCTCTCAGCGGCGATGTGTCGGCTGATTATACTTTTGTAAACTTCGGCGAAGTCCCCGAAATCACCCTTGGGCTTGACGAGTCCAAGTATAAGGACGGCGGAGAGTATGAGGGGTAACCGCTCATAAGCTTTCGGGACGTTTTATCAGTCGGCTGATTTCAGCTTAATATGATTCAAGAAACTCGGGTGCAGAATCGCGTAAAATGGATTCTGCACCCGATATTTTTATATTATAATATAACACAAAATGATAATTTTTATCTCAAAATGCGTTATTGATTGCAGGATGTTTATGTGGTAATATGGTCTTGTCGACAGAAAACACCTTGCAAGGAAATACTGAATAAGGAGAAAAAGCATGAAACTGACTATCGGTGAAAACATACGCAAATTCCGCAAGAAAAACGACCTGACGCAGGAGGAATTTGCAGACCGTCTGGGTGTGACTTATCAATCGGTCAGCCGCTGGGAGAACGGAGCTTCATGCAAGGAAGCATCACTTTGTACTTTTGCTATTTAACCCTTGACATCCTGCGGCAATGGGTGTAATATTATTATATCAAAAAATTGCTTGGAGGTATATAACTATGGATACTCTTAAAAAACTTTGGCCGACTCCGTTTAAAATCAAGGAAAAGGATATCGCTTCCTTCCTCATTCAGCTGATTATTTTCCTTGTTATATGCGCAGTTGCGGGTGCGGTAATCGGACTTCTTGCAAAGATTCCGCTGTTGGGAATCATCTTCTCAATCATCGGTGCGCTTGTAGAGGTTTACGGCTTGGTTGGCATAGTTTTGTGCGTGCTGAAGTTTATCGGCGCGGTAAATTGAGTTTTTATAGCATTGAAAGAGGATTTATTGATGTCCCGCGCGGACATCAATAAATTTTCTTGGGCTGATCAGCTTTACTCGCTTTAAAGATGATACCGTAAAATCGCCGCAAAATCGCTGTATTGTTGATTTTGTGCCGATTTTTTATATATTTATGAAAGGAAGTTTTTTGCATGGGAACATTAAAGGTTAGAGGCAGTGCAAAGCGCGATTTTGAGATAGACAGATTTATAATCAAAACAAGAATAAAGGCAAGCGATAAGTCCTCGGGCGAGGCTATAGCCTTGGGTAAAAAGAGAACCGAAAGCTTTCTTGGCATCATGAAGGACAATCTGGGAATAGATCCGTCCGACTTCGTTGCCGAGGATTACTCCGTAAGCCAGAGCTACGGAGCAGCGACAGAGTACAGGTTTTCAAGGTGCGTTTCGCTGCGTGTACAGTCCGACCTTGCACTTGTCGAGCAGATGACCACGCTTTTGGAAAGCCTTTCCGATGTCGAGTATGAAATCGAGTTCGGTCTGAGCGGCGAGCAGGAGAAATTTCAGGAGGTGCTGTCTTTAGCTATAGCAGACTCTAAAAGCAAGGCGGAAATGATAGCCAAGTCTCTGGGACTTAAAATTGTGGGTGCGGAAAATGTCGAATTTGACTACGCCGAAAACGAATACCCGAATCTCAGAAGCTTTGCAGTCTGCAAAGCCGCAGACAGCCGCAGTCTTGCAAGCGACCTGAAAAATCCCACCAAGACGATATCAAGGTCGATAAGCATAGAGTGGGAAACCGCTCAGGGGAAATAATACTATTCGCTGTTTAAATTGTAGACAAGAAAATCGCTGCAAAATCACTGAATGATGGATTTTGTGGCGATTTTTTGTGCAATTTATATCGGCGAAAAGTATATGTATCATCGCGGCTGGCGTGGAACCGATGTTTTATCGCGAAAAGCTATTTGCTTTGCTCTCACTCTTGATTTCACTCTTTTTGTTCCTCATCTCCCAAAGCTTCACAACTTCCTCTAAGCTAAGACTGGAAAGGCATATATCCAGACAGTCGTTTATTACCTTGCGGCAATATGCGTTGTATTCGGCTTCGTTTTTGAACTCGGCTGTTATTTCACGTCCGGATTCTATTGCAAGCACCTTTCGCAGCATTTTTTTACATCTCCTTAATAATGCGGTCTTTCTGATACATTATACTCTATATATCGACAATTGTCAATAGACAGAGCATAATTTAAAATTATATCCGTACATCAGATAAAAAAGAAAGGCGCATGAATATGATTATCTATGAACCGCTGTACAAAACCATGAAAGCAAAGGGCGTTTCAACCTACAAGCTGGTGAACACCTATGGCA
>USEH01000211.1 GCA_900553675.1 uncultured Ruminococcus sp.
CAATCAGATAAGAGAGAAAAGAGAAGAGAGAAAAGTAATGGTATCGGCTTTGCCGATGAATTTTAATTTCGCGGCTTCGCCACGATGACTTTTTGTTCTGACGTGGGGGATTATCATGCGGTTAGTTTCCCATCGGCGCGCAGTTGACGGCATCTACTTTGTGACCGCCGTACTTTTGTTTGCCGTCACGCATTGCGTTTACTCTGTCGTTGGACTCTGCTTTGAGATGCAGGCAAGCTTTCTGCGCTGATTTCTTCTTTAGTTTGCAATTGCAGGACGTAAACGCCCGACTTTTGTTTAGGCGGATATTCTGTCACCATACTTTTGTTGTGTACCCTACCGGTGCGCCCCTATAGCATAGTAGTTCTATCGCAGTTCCTGCGGGAGCCGTACAAAGTGCGGGCGGAGGTCTACGCGGCGCGTTTACAGTGGGTACCCTACCCACTGTAAACGCTTCGCGTGGACGGCTTTGCCGTCCGGACGCCAACGGCGTCCAGACCTCCGCTGCCCCGCACAGTCCGTGGCGCACCTCCCTGAGTAAGGAAAGCTCCGTCCGCCGCCAATAAAGACATCCACTCCGCCTTATCAATATTAGCACCACTTAATTTTACATTAGAACGCGCTCATTGAAGTTAAGCACCGGTTATGCTATAATGTAAGCATAACTTAATCGAGGAGGATTTACCATGAGCTACAACATCATCGGCGAGCAGATTGCCAAGTTCCGTAAATCAAAAGGTCTGACCCAGCGCGAGCTTGGTGAGGCTATCGGGGTTTCGGCTTCTGCCGTTTCACAGTGGGAATCGGGCGGAACGCCTGATATATCCCTGCTTCCCGCCTTATCCGATGTCCTCGGCGTCACCGTGGATTCGCTTTTCGGGCGCGAGGAATCACGTCGGGAGGACATGGGCGAGGCTGCCGGAAAGTACCTGTCATCCCTCCCGACGGAAAAGCGGCTTTCCGAATTTATTTCACTTGCCCGCAAGGCTATGATAACAGGGTGCGTCGACCGGATCAACGATATAGTTGACTTCGACAAGCGGGGAGGAAAGGCGGATTATATCTCGCCGGAAGGACTTGCCACAGCCGTCTACTCGGGCGGGATATCCTTTATCTGCGCCGCCATGAGCGAATCGGACGGTTTTGGCGGGCTTACCGATTGTGATGAAAGGGTGAGCACCATGTTTTCGGCTCTCTCGGAGGATGGTGCGCTTGTCATACTCTCGCGCCTTTACAGCGAAGCCCCCAGATACCGCACTGCGGGCGCGCTTGCCAAGCTTTGCAGTATCTCTGCGGACGCGGCGGAGGGAATTCTGAAAAAGCTTTCGGAGCTTAAGCTTTTGGAGCAATTGCAGCTTGAAACCGAAGACGGCACCGTCAACGCCTACAGCATCACCTCGGGCAGCGCGGCGATCCCTCTTTTAATTGCAGCCAAGCTGGTAATAAACAACAACTCGTTTATGACAATAATTTCTGACAGCCGTGCCAAACTCTTCGACAACGGCGGCGAAAAGGGAGAATAACCATGCTCAGATACTACAAAAAGCACTTTGTTTTAATCACACTGGGGCTTGTCTTCACGATAATCTCGCAGCTGCTGACTCCGATATCGGCAATCATGGAGCAGAAAATGATAGATCTTATCATCAGCGGCGATATGTGGGGCTTTATCGGCTTTTTGTGGATAGCCGGCGCGATAGTAATGGGGATGGCTCTTTGTGCCCTCATCAGCGGCATATCCGAAAGGTTTTTCAATGCCGCTTTCGCCGAGAGTCTCAGAAACGACCTCTACGACGGCATTATGCAAAGAAGCACCGTCCGCTTTGGCGAGAAGGACACGGCGCAGTACACCTCTTATGTCATAAACAACGTAAATATGCTGGTGCAGAACCTTTCAAAACCCACATTATACCTTGTAAGCTGCGGCGTAACCGCCTTGGTGGTTCTTGGGATAATGATATATTACAGCCCGATTCTTGCGGCAGCGTCGCTTATCTGCGGATTGCTCTCCATGCTCCCGCCGCTGAAGTTCAACAAAAGGTATTCACGTCAGACTGTCGAAAGAGTGGAAATTACCGCCGCCATGAATGTGCATTTAAAAGAAGCCCTCAACGGTCACGAGGTGATATCCTCGCTCGGAGTGCTGCCGACTATCCGTAAAAGATTTGCCAAAGCAAACGCCGAGGTGGCAAGGTCTGACAGAAAGGTGGGCATAACCGTCGCCGAAATTGAAAACATCGACCGCGTGCTGGACAAGGCGGCATGGTTTATAAACTTCTTCATTGCGGGAAGCATGGCGGTCAGGGGAGATATCTCTGTCGGAACGCTGGTAATGTTTATATCACTGTTCGGCTATTTCAGCGGCTGCATGACCTTGTACGCCCAGTTTCTGCCGCTGCTTTTAGGTAACAAGGACACCATCAAGCTGACTATGGGTTTGGTAGACGACAAAAACACCGAGTTCAGCGGAGTAAAGGACGCAAGTCTTGAAAATGGAATATCCGTAAAGAATTTATCGTTCAGCTACAAGGAGGATATTTCGGTTTTGCAGGGCGTTGATTTCAGTCTTAAAAAGAACGAAAAGGTCGCGCTTATAGGTCCCAGTGGGTGCGGAAAGTCCACCCTGATAAAGCTTCTGACCGGCTGCTACGCTGGTTATTCCGGCGAGATTCTGTATGACGGCACCGAGCTCAGGGATATCGCTCCCGAACATCTGAGGCAGCTTGTTACCGTCATTCATCAGAACACGTTTATTTTTAACGATACCATCCGCTTCAACATCTGTCTGGGGGAGGATTTTTCGGATGAAGCATTGGAGCGTGCCCTGACCTTATCGGGAGTAGACCGTTTCCTGCCATCAATATCGGGTGGTCTGGACGGCAGCTGCGGCGAGAACGGCTCGCACCTCTCCGGCGGACAGCGCCAGAGAATCGCGCTTGCAAGGGTGCTGATAAGGGGAGTAAACCTGTTGATTTTAGACGAGGGTGTAAGTGCGATAGACGTTGCAACCGCCAACGAAATAGAAAGTGAGCTGCTTACAATGCCGAATCTCACCCTGCTTACGGTAACGCATAGGATCAAGGATGGGCTGATTGATAGGTATGACCGGATAGTTACAATAAAGGATGGCAGAACGCTGTAAACAGCGAGTGAAAAGATAAAAAAGAAGAGAGAAAAGATGAGGTATCGCCATACGGCGATGAATCTTAAATAGCCGCTAAAGCGGCCTGTCATGCGGCTTT
>USEH01000212.1 GCA_900553675.1 uncultured Ruminococcus sp.
TCCGAGGTAGTAATATACAAGCTCTGTAACCAGCAATCCCGAAAGAAGAGCGCCGAAAAGGCGGAAGCTCATGGAAATCGGAAGCGAAAAGTCTTTAAGAGTGTTTCCGACACCTCTTAAGCCGTTTGAGGCTATTCCTCCCGAAAGGATAATCAGGTAGGAAAGAACACCCATAGCAATTGCGCCGTTTATATCGGAAAGGGGAGCAGGCATGGCGATTGACCGCCCCTGTGTTGTAACCGCCTGAATCCCGATAAGTTCAAACACCGTTCCGACAAAGATATAAGTTCCTGCGCTGAATATATAAGCGCTTAAGAATTTGTTTCTGTGAGGACTGTTAGACTTTGCAATGCCGTCGAATAATCCCACCAGCGATTCAAGCATAAGCTGGAATCTGCCTGGAATCATTTTGAATCGCGGCACAGCGAATATCCTTACAGCCGCCGCAAATATCAAAAGAATCGCGGTAACCGTAAATGCGGAAACAACTGTCGGATTGACGTCCATGATTCCGAAGAAACTTACTTTGTTGGATTCATGCAAAACTGCGTCCTTCATAACTTCCTTGATAAGCTCCTTCTCACCAGAGCTCGGACCTATCAGGATTGCCGAAGCAAACAGGGCAATGATAGCTGCTACCCATATAATGATAATAATAGTCCGTTTTTTGCTTTTCATTTATCTTCTCCTTTCCGCTGCCGCCGTAATAAAGCTCAGACGTGCGGCGAACCAATTAAAAGCATAGCCCGGAGCAGTATATCTGCTTACCGGGCGACGTTGTCCTATACATATTATAACCTTATATTTTAAAAAATCAAGGGGTTGCCACATATATTGGTAAATTTAAGCTATAAAAATGACTTTTTCATTTAAAATTATACAAAATGCTGAAAAATCAGTCGGAAATTTTATCTAAAAGATTAGACACAAATTCTTGACATTCTCTTAAATGTGATGTACCATATATATGTTAATGCTATTGTACTGAAGTATCAACAGCATAACTAAGCGCGGATATTTCCGCAAAAACTGAAAGGATTGATAACTATGGAAAAAGTTTTCAAGCTCAAGCAAAACGGCACCACCATTAGAACCGAAATCCTTGCAGGCTTAACGACGTTTATGACAATGGCTTACATCATTATCTTAAACCCGAACCTGCTGACCGGCTTCGGCTCAAGTGGTACACCCGCCCTTTGGAACGGCGTATTCCTTGCAACCTGCTTAGCTTCCGGCGTCGGAACTATATGCATGGCATTTTTGGCAAATAAACCATTCGCAATGGCTCCAGGCATGGGTCTTAACAGCTTCTTCGCGGTAGTTGTTGCAAATATTGCAGCCATCGCAGGTTGCAGCTACGACAATGCCTTCCAGGCAGCTCTGTGCATTATACTTATCGAGGGCGTTGTTTTCCTCTTCCTCTCCATCTTTAAGATAAGAGAGAAAATCGTTCAGGCGATCCCCTTCGGCATAAGAACAGCAATTGCTCCCGCTATCGGACTTATGCTTTTAAACATAGGCTTCGGCTCCAACATCGGTATTTATGATGACAACAACAATTGCTACTATGTTTTCCAGCACTTCTTCGGTTCGCTCACTCCTTCCGTACTTAAGAACAACATGGCTGGCGACACTGCTTACACTCAGATGGTTCTGGTAGTAGTAACCATATTCCTCGGTCTGTTTGCAATGATTATTCTCAAGCACTTCAAGATCAAGGCTAACGTTCTTCTTGGTATGCTCTTTGCATCTGTTGTTTACTGGATAGGACAGGCTGCTTTCCTCCATCAGAATCCCTTCGCTGTTCTGCAGGGTGCTTCCTTTGTTCCCGCTTTCGGCGATATGGCTTCCACAACACTGTTCAAGTTTGACTTTGCTACCTTATTCTCAATCGGCTGGTTTACTGCTATTACCCTTGTCATCACCTTCTGCATGATCGATATGTTCGACACCATCGGAACCCTTGTGGGTACCGCTTCCAAGGCTGGCATGATTGATAAGGAAGGCAATATGCCCAATATGAGAGAGGCTCTTCTTTCCGACGCTATCGGTACTGTTGCAGGTTCCGTAACCGGTACTTCAACCGTTACCACCTTCATCGAGTCCGCTTCCGGCGTTGAAGCAGGCGGCAGAACAGGTCTTACCGCACTTACAACCGGTATCCTCTTTGTTCTGTGCATATTCATTGCTCCTCTTACAAAGCTTATCCCCGGTGCTGCTACCTCTGCGGCTCTTATCTATGTCGGAATCCTCATGCTCTCCGGACTTAAGAATCTCGACTTTGATGATTTCTCGCAGCTCGCTCCTGCGGCTATCATGCTTATAGGTATGCCTATAACCGGCTCTATCGGACACGCTTTGGGCTTAGGTCTTATCACCTACACCGTAATCAAGCTCTGCACCGGCAAGGCAAAGGAAGTTTCTTGGCTTACAATTGTTATATCCCTGATCTTCCTTGTTAAGTTCTTTGTTGTAGCATAAGCTTTTTTCGGAAAAAAGATAATAACAAATACCGGCTGGATGTATTTCCAACCGGTATTTTTCTGCCTGTTAGTTAAGAATCAGTGATGACAGCTTCCGCCGCAGCCGTGCTTGTCCTCACCGCAGGAACTGCCGCAGCTGTGACCCCCGCTATGCTCGTGTGAGTGATGATTGCACATGACATTGGGGTTGTAGTCGAGCTTGCCGGACAGCAAAGCATTAACAGCGTCGTCTGCTTTTCCTGAGGCACCGCCGTAGAGCTTGATTCCTGCCTGCGCCAGCGCATTCTGCGCTCCTGCGCCGATTCCTCCGCAGATAACAGTGTCGACGTTAAGACCGGACAAAAATCCCGCAAGCGCGCCATGACCGCTTCCGACCGAGCTTACAATTTGCGAGTCGGTTATGCCGCTGCCGTCGACATCATAGATTTTAAACTGCTCGGTGTGACCGAAGTGCTGAAAAATGTTTTCGTTTTCATAGGTTACCGCTATTCTCATTCTTACTTTGTCCTTTCAAAAGATAATATACTTGATATTATACTATATTTCTTTGCAAAAATCTATATCAAAAATTATTTTTTTACATGGTGATAATAGTTGCATACTGCCATCATATCTGCTATAATTGCATACAGTAAATATCGGGATGTGAAATAACGCTATGAATATAGAAGCATACATGGCAAAAACAATACAGCTGTTTGAGCGTCTCAGGGAAACCTATGGATGGGAACTGGAGCTTTGTC
>USEH01000213.1 GCA_900553675.1 uncultured Ruminococcus sp.
CCGTTCTTCCGTAGTTGTTTCCTCTTACAGGTCTTGTGCAAACTGCCCATCCGTTATCTGGATGGGCAGAACGCATTTATTAAGCTTTATTCCTTGTAATCAAAAGACCTGCCGCCGAGCGGGTGTAATCCTGCGGAAGCTTTAAGGTCTTGCACTCTTCTATTCCGTAATAGAACAGTGCAGGTATCTCCTGCATACGGATCTTGACATCCCAATACAGGAAGTTGCTTATTAAATCCTTTCTTACATATGGCAGAAGCGTATCTACAAACAATCCTCCGGCTTCTTTTCCGTACTCCTCGGCAAGAGGCTTTATATTTTTACGGATGATTTCGGTTATTTTGGCGTATACATCATTGCTCATAATGGGTATAAGCACTTTAAGTCCGTTTTCTGTCTTTTTTACAAGACCATGCTCGATAAATACTGCCGCCTGCTCCTGCTCGTTGGCGTTTAACTCCATTGAAGGATTTTCCGAAAGAGCTATTAGCAGTGAGACATTGCCGCCGTCTATCCATCCGCACCTGTTCAGTCTTCCACCGTCCTTTTCTATAAACGGATAAGCGTCAAACAGATTTAAATACTCAACATAGCCATATTGGGCAGTGAGGAATCTCTGTCCCTCATTGCTCCATCCGATTCCCTTATATGGATAATTCTCTGCTGCTTCCTCGGGCAAAAGGTAGAGAGCGGTTATACGGTAGCTGCGCTTTACCGTTCCGACGGGTACATTCAAAGCCCGCGCAATCTCCTCTATCGTTTGCTCTTTAAGGTAATATCTGATGACCGTTTCGCGGTTGATGGACGAAAGCCTTGAAAGCGAGTAGTTAAGCGCGCTTATTTCCTCCTCAGAAATCAAGGCTTCTATCGGCTCCGGCATATCGGACGCAACGCCCATATTAAGCTCGACCGGCAGCATCTTCCTTGCCTTAAGATAATCAGCGTATTTATTTCTTGCCATCCTCCAATACCAGCCGTAAAAGTCTGTAAAGCTTTTGCCTTTTCTTATCGCCGCAAGAGCGCAAAGGATTATATCGTGCGAAAGATCCTTGGCAGCTTCGCTGTCATTAATCCTTTTGCGGCAGAAAAGATATGTGTTTTCTATAAGCTCCTCGCTGATAATTCCGTCCATTTTCATTTTAATATCTTACCTTTCAAGCTGTAAACCGTTTACGCCTGTATAGTCCTGAAAACATCGAAAAGGTTCGCCTTATTTTTGCTTTTTTCGTGATTACAAATCGCACCACAGCATAGACAGCATCGGGGGTATATGGCAGAACGCGCCGTCCAACCTGTAAAGGAATCTGCCGTCAGTCTCCTTTAGCGTTACCGGCATCTCCTTTAAGACTTCCTCCGTTTCCTCGACGGATACGCCCGCGTCCTTCGCTATATCCTCCACCGGGACATAAACATCGAAATCGTTTATAGTCAGTCCGTAAAGCGCATACATCACCTTAAGACAGCGCACATCTGAAAACTGTTCCAAGGTTATTGCAAGCTTTCTCAGCTGGGTGCCGGAAAGCTCGCGGTAGCCCTTTCCCAAGGAAAAGAATACGCAGTTGTTCATTCGTGCGGTGCTTCCCTCAGGCTCTGAGCAGACAGACGTTCCCCAGCGCGATACATCATCGGAAATATAGTCCTTGTCGTTCCAATAAAGGCTTCTTTTATATCCGTCGGTGCAGGCGATTTCGTGGAGAAGCGCTGCTATGCGGTAGGCGTTTTCAAAGGCTTGCTTTTCGGGCAGCTCGGTGAAATAGTTTTTGATTTTAAGGCATATGTCACCCAGACCGGCATTTCCTTTATAGCCCATCAGCTCGTCCACAGAAACCTCAAACAGCTTTGCAATATCCGGCAGAAGCGCAATATCGGGGCAGCACTGTGCCGATTCCCACTTTGAAACCGCCTGATTTGTAACTCCGAGCGACTTTGCAAGCTCCTCCTGAGTAAGACCCTTCTGCTTTCTTAAGAAAGCGATTTGTTCATTGATTTTAATATTTGTCATATTGATCGACCCCTTTTTAGATTATTTGCAGCTGCAATTATATTTTACCGTTTTTTATCGTTGAATACAATAACTTATCGGTTTGAACACATATGCATATATCCAACCGCAAGTTGGATAGTATATAGCAAAAATGCCGCCAATCAAGGCGGCGCATAGTTTATCTATACAGTCAGCCTATCAGAGCTTTTGGCTTGCTTTACAGCGTGAGATACCGCGCGGTACTTCGTCACTCCAATAACCGTTTCGCCGTCTATCTGCAAGGCAGTCGGGCGGCTGTATTCCACTGTTATATCATGTCCGGATATCACGGTGACATACTTAGTATAGGCAATATGCTTTCCCGAATATATCTTAGGAAAAAGCGGCAAAGCACCAAGTCTTGTAATATCATGAGCAACAATAAAGCTAAGATTCCTTTCAGGATTAAGCCTTTTCTGGTTAGGAGCCATCATTATTCCGCCGCCGTAATACCTGCCGTTCATGGCAGGTGCAAGCCAGACCTTTTTGTAGGTATAGCTTTTGCCATCAACGGTTATCCTTGCGCTTACCGGCTTATATGCAAACAGAAGTCCTTTCAGAGCGATCATGGAATAGTTTATCGGCTTATTGCTGTTTTTGCGCTGTCTGTCGCCTTCCTCGCAGCAGTAGCCGTCCAAGCCGTAGCCGACGTTGTTAAGAAACAGCCTTTCCGCGCCGTTTACTTCAACAGTCGGGAGATTTCTTATGTACTCGTTCAAGTGGATAAGCCCATCCTGAGTGTCGTTTTTGACATCTTTATAAAAATCGTTTCCGGAGCCACTGGCATAGTACCATATATCCCTGTCAGGGACTCTCCCCAAAAAATCGTTGACGATGTGGTTGAGCGTGCCGTCTCCTCCGGCGATAATTATTTTATCCTGAGGTGTTATCGAGGTTATCGCCTGAAAAACATCGTGTATCTGCGTTAGGTCTTCATAGACATACCTCTCCTGAGGAGCCAAAAGCTCTACCTTTCTAGCATTGCGTTCTCCGCACATATTGTCGGCAAGAGGATTATAGAATACATGTATCAATGCTTTCGCTTCCTTTATTATACTTTTTGTATATATTAAGTATAATACGAACGTCGAATTTTGTCAATAGTGATGGATTGGAAGGCGAAGCAGGAACAAAATATATCGCCGCAGGTGTCCAGTTTCAGCACATAGGTAAGTAGAAAATGTCAGCACATAGGTAAGTGC
>USEH01000214.1 GCA_900553675.1 uncultured Ruminococcus sp.
CCGGCGGCAAAGGCTCAAATCGTGCGGGTGAATATGTCCGCCCAAGAAAGAGTCCAGTGGACTCTTGATTGGCTGGAAGCATTTCACACGCTTCTCCCTTCATATGTAGTAACCATTACTTTCAAGATATTCCTTCAGCGATGCGCGAAGCCGTGAAAGAACCGTCGCGACGTGCGCTCGTTCATGCCAAGCTCGCGGGCTATCTGCCTGTCCGTCTCTGTGAGGAAATACCTTTTTATGAATATTGTGCGCTTGTCGCCGTCGAGCGAGGCAAGCCAAGCGTCTACAGCGGCGTTAAGCTCCTTGCCGTCCAAAACCTGAGCGCAGATATTTTCGGCAGGAAGGCAGTCCTCAAGCTCTTCAAAAGCGATTTGCATGAGGTTTTTCCGCCTGCCGGCGTTCTTCGACCTTTGCATATCCAGCGAGATATTCCGCGCGATTTTATGCAGATATGCGCCGAGGCTATCCGGCTTGACCGTTGCAACGCTCGTCCACGCCGACATCAGGGTGTCGTTCAGGCACTCCTTGGCGTCCTCGGCTGAGCCGGTTATCGCGTAGGACAAACGCTTTATGCTTGTGCCGTACTTGGGCTTCGCTTTCTTTGATGGCACGCTCATCGCCTGAGCAGAACAGCTCTATTATTTCTTTGTCTTCCAAAATCTCACCGCCTTGCTCTACTTATTTTATCCTTGAAGTATTCAAAAAAACGGGTGCGAAATCCATCCTTCAGCGATTTTGTGCCCGTTTTTTTGTTTCACTTCAGGATGAAATCAGTAGTAGAGATATCTCTATACATACTGACGTAAGAATTTCAGGGAGTATTTCAGGAATCGCAGAAAATTATTGCCGCAGTATGCAAATTCATGATTGCTTACTGCGGCTTATATCGTCAGAAATTTATGCCTGTAATCGCGTTTTCGTAGAGAAACTCTTTAAGCTCGCCGCTTTCACCGGAGTTATAATAACCCAAAAGAAGCGAGTTGAACTCCTCCATATGCTTGTCGCGGATGGTCATGATACCCGCTCCGGCGGATATAAGAAGCTTGTTTGCAAGAGCAAGGCTTGTGCGCTTGTTGCCGTCCCAGAAAAACTGACCCCGCGTTCCCCATGCAAAAGCCTCCAGTGCTCTGTCGGTGGCTGTCATATCCGGATTGTCAACTATCACCATAAATTCGGACATTACGCTATCCCGTTCAGGTATCGGCGGCTCGTAGTCCGTCCCCGATATGAAAATGCTTCCCGTGCGGAGCTTTCCCCACTCCAAGGCTTCGTTTCTGGCGATATACTCATTTAGCTTGCACCAGTATTCAAAGGTGACCGGTTCATCAACGGTTGAGATAATATATCTCCAAGCGTCGCGCATATTGAGTATCGCCTGAATATCGTCAAGCCGGACGTCGGGGACGTTAACTCCATCAAGGATGGTTTTGGTCTGCGGGAATGTGACCGCGCGGTTCTCCATCCTCATGCCGCAGTAGACGTTTTCATCCCACTTCTTTTTCGCCAGAAAAAGGCTTTGCTGAGGGGTGAGCTTGAATTTATCCGAAAATGTCATATATGATTTCTCCTGTTCGGTTTGCTTTTGATTATCACGTTGGGGCTTATCATGCGGTGTTTTTCATACCGGCGCGCCCTCTGTAGATAGTGGTTCTACCGCAGTTCCTAAGGGAGCCGTACAGAGTGCGGGCGGAGGTCTGGACGGCATCGCCGTCCGGATGGCTGTGCCATCCACGCGAAGCGTTTACAGTGGGCAGGGTACCCACTGTAAACGCTTCGCGTAGACCTCCGCTGCCCCAGACTGCGGCAGGGCGCGCCTTCCCCTTGTTGCTAATCAAAGTATACCATCCTCCGCGCCTTCCGTCAATATCAAAACAAAAAATCCCAGAATGTCAGCAATAAACAAGCAAAAAATTATAGAAAGTCATTGCATTTCGGGTTGAATGCTGTTATTATATAGCTATAATATTTACTTTAACTTGGAGGCATTATATGAAAAATATATGTTCATTCGCCATTGCGGCATATACGAAAAATTCCTCGCCCGCATATTCTGCATACCTGGGCGAAAGCGTACACCTTGCTTTGTCCTGTGACGGAGGAAAGAGCTTTTCCCCGCTGTTCATGGGCTACGGACAGCTTTTTGCCAAGTGCCATTTCAGCGACGAAAACGGCATAATCTCCGCAGGCGTGCGGGATATCTCGGTCGACTTCACCGGCAAGGAATACATAATCAGCGCAAAAGAGGTAGTCCGCCATCAGATTAAAAACGGCATTTTCATGACTTCCTTTGAGACGGAGGAAACCGGCAAGTTCGTTCGCTGGACGACACGCGACTTTGTATCCTTCACCGAACCGGAATTGTGTGAATCAAGACTCCCCGACGGCGTTGAGCCTGTCAAGAGTGCTGTCAAGACAGCTTGCCCCTCACTTGATGTGCGCAATGGGGATAAGGGCGACTGCGTTTCCATATCCGTCCCCGCAGATATCGCCGAACGGCTTATCATCGGGGATATGGAGGTCAAGTGCCGCGAAGTCTGCCTGCCCCGCTCGGTTGTGGCAAAGTCGGCTTCGGATATCACGGACATCAGCGCTAAGGTCATCTACACCGACGGCACATCTCACACAAAAAGGGTCAAGTGGGATTTGTCCGGAGTGGACTTTGACCGCGCAGGAAAATATACCGTCAAGGGCAGAATTCAGCGCAGACACTTCCCGTTCCCGGTTGAAAAGCGCGCCTGGGGCGACCCGATAATCACCTACTACCGCGGCAAATACTACTTCATCGGCACCGACGACTGGGGCGGAAACAAGATGTTTGAAGCCCGCGAGGCAGACACCCCCGAGGGTCTGTTCGCCGAGGATGTAAAGCGTTCAAAGATTCTTGAATACACCGAGGGTAAATACGAATCCACCTTCTGGGCGCCGGAGTTTCACATAGCGGCTGGCAGGATGTGCCTGTTCTGCACCTTGGGCAAGGGCGGATTCGACCCGCAGTCCCACGTAATGGTGCTTAAAGACGGCGGAGACATCCTTAACCCCTCCGACTGGAGTGAGCCGCACAGATGCGTTATGCCGGACGGCAGATATCTCTCGATAAACCCCCTCGGCGACGGCAAAAACGGCATCACCCTTGATATGACCTACTTTGAGGTCGCGAATCGCGGGTATATTGTATGGTCGTTTAGGACATGGGCAGGAACCGACAGCGGCTCT
>USEH01000215.1 GCA_900553675.1 uncultured Ruminococcus sp.
GTTGTAATCTGTTTCGTTCATAGCGAACACCTCCTTCAAAATAGAAATAGCCGCCGGATTTCTTTTGAAAACCAAGCGGCTATGTATGTGGTTTATTCTGTTGTTAAAACAAGGCGCAGGATGCAGAGCGGCGGGATCAATTCATATCGTTATTATCTTTAATGCCTTCGTTCATTTTCTTAATCTTCCTTTTCCACACAGAATACTGAGTTACCCAAGCAGCGAGGAAGATCGCTACGAATATGCCTACATAAGACAGAATTCCAGCGGTCGAATGGGGCATCCAGTTGGCAAAATAAGAGATGGGGAACATAATCACGCAAGCAATTGCGAAGTAAATCCCGCTTTGCTTTGCAAGACTCCACGAATCAATTTCCCAAATAACCGAAGCCATTGCAAAGCCTGTGCCCATTATTCCGCTCAGACCGGTTTGAATGAGAATCGCATTTAGTTCGCTCCCCATTTTATTCACAAGCTCTGGATTGACCGGATGGAAGAAGCCATCCCCAATCCAGATTGAGATAATCACCGTAATGACATATCCGATTGCAATGCCAACAGGGAAACCAATTACTCCTCGTCCAATCAGTTTTTTCTTCATTTCTGCCACCTCACATTCCTAACAGTTGTTTGATTTTGGCGACGGATCGCCGTGAAACATAAGTAACCGTACCGTTTGAAAGCGTAATGCAAATTGTCCCGACAAAGCTCAAATCAAAGCTCTTGACCTTTCTCAGATTGATAATATCCGAGTTTGATATTCGGACAAAAGTCTTGCTGTCAAGCCGTTGTTCCGCCTCGTATAGCCTCAGGCGGAGCGCATACTCGCCGTGATTTGTCTCGGCAAACACCTTACCTGATTCTGCATAAACACGGTAGATTTCAGACGGTTCCAGAACCTCGACAACATCGTCCCTGAATCCGGCAATGACCTGCGGTTGCTCATCTGACAATCTTTTTATGATTGCATTGACTTCATCGGTCATTTTGTCCGTCATCACGATGATTTTTGGCTCTTTGCATTTTTCGTCTATCTTGATTTCAATTTGCATCGGTTCACCTCCTCGCTACGGTTACAGTATAGGAAAATCAAGAACCGATTTCTACCGATTCTCGATAGGTGGTTGTTTTAGGAACATAGGTGGTATTTTTTACGGGAATCTCATACCGGTCTGTATGGGCGGCTGATAAGTATCTGCGGTATGGGTTGCTCCAATACCGCAGACGGATCATCCTTATATTCAGTTCGACAAATCGGAATTTTTTGTGGAGGTGTTTATATGATATTCCTAAAGGTATTGGCTGTAGTTCTGGGATTGGCATTCCTTCTGTTTGGATACTTCATTTACTTTAAAAAGAAATACAATCTTATCAACGGTTTTGAGGCGGACTTCAAAGCCGGTCGGAAGAAAGAAGAATACGCAAAGAAAGTGGGAATGATAGAGTTTGTTGTTGGTATAGTTCTGCTTATCACAGGTGTTGCACTTATTCTGTTTACCTAATAAATTCCGATTTGTCATTCTGATTTAAGCATATTATACGACGATATTGTGACTTTTTCTACCGTCAAGTTCCCAGTATGTATCTGCGGTATGGGGTTGCTCCCATACCGCAGACGGATCATCTTTCCGGCTCATTTTTGCGCTTTGTACTTCTCTGAACCGGAATGGAGAGCAGCTCTCTTGTACGCTCTCCAAGCTGCTTTTCAATGGCTGTCAGCCGCTGCTCCGGCAAATTGAGGGACGGATGACGGGTGAACTTGAAGTCCACCATTCGCCGCAGCTGCGCTTTCTGCTTTGCACCCATTACCTCTTTGCACACATCCTCATAGGAAATGCGGTAGGGATTGGAACGGGTCTTTGCATACGCACTCAGGTTCTTGAAATCGTCCGGCATTGCATAGTTGAACAGCGACAAGCCGTTATCGAAGATGGGTGCAGGGGCGATAATTTCGCCCGTGTGATCGTTCCGCAATAAGCCGAAGTTGCCGAAGTGTCTGTCCTCATTGTAAATCAAGGCATCGAAAACCAGCATACTGCAAAGCTGCTCGTAGAACTCGTCGCCCAAGGTCTTGTAATAATCAAGGCAGGCTTTCAGCGTCGTCTTGCGGAGAATACGCCCGATAGGGACGAAAGAGGTATCAATATCCGTGAACAGCCGGCACTTGGAAGCAAGAATACCTTTCCAGTTTTCCAAGTCGTACTGTACGCAGCCGATGCCCATTTTGTCTGCGATCTGACAGGCATAATACTCGCTGTACGGCTCGTTTCCGGTGTTCGCAGCGCCCTCCGTGCCGCCCTTATACAGATAGATGCCGTCACCCTCCACGAACCGCCAATCCTTCCGCAGCATACCGTTGGTAGTCAGCTCCGGTGAGGTGGAGAATGCCTCCCGACTGCCACCAACGCCGGTATAAGCCACCAGTGACAGCGCTTCGGAGAAGCGGTTTTCATAGAGGTTATAATCGGCATACTTGCCGTCAAAGTCGGCGGGGACGACCCAATAGCTGTCGTTGAGGGACAGCCCCATACAGACATCAATGATGCCCTTCGTGTTGTTTACGCTCAGCCCCAGCGTCTTTAAGATCTCGTCTACAAACTGCCGGTTCTTCGGAATCACCCGTCGTTCCAGCCACTTCACAACGCCCTCGTTTGTCAGCTCCAAGTCGAGGGGAAACAGCTTTTGCTTTGCCGTTTCGGTGTGAAGAATTGTCGCCTGCAAGCCCTCCAAGCCTCTTTCCTCCAGCGTGAAGGTCAGCAGTGTTTCATCATAAAGGCGCAGGCTATATTCTTTTTCCATTGTGCTGCTCCTTTCCTCAAGCATTACGGACACATCCTTGTCAAGCGCTTCTGCGATCTTGAGCATCAGGTCAAGGGAGAGGTTTTGCGTTCCTTTTTCAATGCGGCAGATGTTGGAACGCTGGGTTCCGA
Organism: uncultured Ruminococcus sp.; assembly: GCA_900553675.1. GTDB lineage: Bacteria > Bacillota > Clostridia > Oscillospirales > Ruminococcaceae > Faeciplasma. Next base: position 2,931 of record USEH01000215.1, read on the forward strand.
TGCGCTTTGCAAGCTGCTCCTGCGACAATCCTTTTTCCAGTCTTGCCTGCGTCAGCTTCTGCACGATGCTCTGCCTTGCCGCCAGCAGTTCCTTTTCGGTCATACAAAACCCTCCCTTCTGATCCATTATAATGTTATCATATATGATAACGATTGTCAAGAGGTTCGGCTATCTTTCCAAGTCCCTCGGTTTCTTTTCGGGCGGTTCTTCACCCTCATCGGGTTCACCGCCGACGATTTCGTTCTCACGCTTATCCAC
>USEH01000216.1 GCA_900553675.1 uncultured Ruminococcus sp.
CCGCCCGATAGCTCTTATCGGCGGAGGAACTACCATGATTGGCGACCCTTCGGGCAGAAGCGATATGAGAAAGATGCTCACTCGTGAGGACATCAATCACAATGCCGAGTGCTTCAAGCGTCAGATGTCAAGATTTATCGAGTTCGGCGAAGGCAAGGCTATGATGGTCAACAATGCCGACTGGCTGTTGAATTTGAATTATGTTGACCTTCTACGCGAGGTTGGTGCTTGCTTCTCGGTAAACAATATGCTCCGCGCCGAGTGCTACAAGCAGAGAATGGAAAAGGGACTTTCCTTCCTCGAATTCAACTACATGATAATGCAGTCCTACGACTTCTACTATCTGTTCAAGAACTACAACTGCAATCTTCAGTTCGGCGGCGACGATCAGTGGTCAAATATGCTCGGCGGAACAGAGCTTATAAGACGTAAGCTTGGCAAGGACGCAAGTGCAATGACTATAACCCTTCTCACCGACTCCAACGGCATGAAGATGGGCAAAACCGCAGGCAACGCCGTATGGCTCGACCCCAATAAGACTCCGCCGTACGACTTCTTCCAGTACTGGCGCAACGTCGGCGACGCTGACGTTATCAAGTGCATAAAGATGCTCACATTCCTGCCACTTGATGAAATCCACGAAATGGAGAAATGGGAAGGCTCGCAGCTCAACAAGGCTAAGGAGATACTAGCTTACGAGCTTACAAAGCTTGTTCACGGCGAGGAGGAAGCAAACAAGGCACTTTCAGCCGCAAGAGCTGTATTCTCCGGCTCCGGCACGAGTGAGAATATGCCTACCGTTGAGTTTGCGGAAGATTCACTCGGAATCCTTGACGTTATGGTTTCCGCTAAGCTTGCGCCATCCAAGGGCGAAGCAAGAAGGCTTATCCAGCAGGGCGGCGTAACCCTGAATGATGAAAAGGTGACCGACACCAACACCGTTGTCGATTTGGCAGCTGGTGCAATAATTAAGAAAGGCAAGAAGATAATAGTTAAGCTTATCCAAAAATAAGCGCGTTATATGGGAGAGGAGTGACGTTGATATGAGACTGAAACGGGTGATTGTCTGCCTTGCGGTCGTAATCAGCGTCCTTCTTTTTGCCGATTCGACTGTTTTGTTCGCCGCAGAAGAGGTTATGTATACCACCGGCAGAGCAAACGTCAGGGCAGGAAAGGGAACTGATTACAAGATCCTTGCCACCCTTGATAAAGGATCTTCGGTAAAGATAATCGAGGACAGCGGGGATGGCTGGCTGCTGATTGATTACGGCGGAAAGCGTGGATATGTCTCTGAAAGCCTTATATCAAAGGACGGCAAAAAGCCGAAGGAAAAGGAAAGCGATCAAAAAATCGAAAGCAGCTTTGACATCGACGAGGAGATACTAAAAAATCTGCAAGCCGAAATTGACGCTTTTGATGGCAAGCTTGGGTTTTACGCCGAGTCGCAGGACGGTCTTTTGTCGCTGAGCTATAATCCCGATATGAGCATATTCGCAGCTTCAACAATGAAGGTTCCGATGTGTATGTTTATATGCAAAAACTTTGAAAACGGCGAAAAGGATGATATGCGTTCCGTCCACGATATCTCCAAAAAACCGAAAAGCCGCAAAGAGGAATCGGGGCTTAGGTATCACCCCAAATACTACCCCGAACCGCTTTGGTGCTACTATGGTGAAAATGTTTTAACTCATGACCTTTACCGCACACGCGACCTGATGGTTATGGCTTTGCAGACAAGCGATAATCTTGCCAAGGAGATTTTACAGAAGGAGTATGTCAAAAAAGACGACTTTAACAAATGGCTGAAGGATATCGGCTGTAAGCGAAGCGCAATATACGGCGACAGCGAGTGGATGTCTTCCACTCCTCGCGATCTTGTAACCATATGGAAGGAGTATTACAAATATTCCACCGAAAGCGATTACGGCAAAACGCTTTTTGACACATCAAAGAAGACCACTCAGACCTATTTAAGGGTACTTAAAAAGGATTATGCCGCAAAGTTCGGCTATACTAACGACGATACGAAGGTATATCTTGAAACCGGCATGATTCTTGGCGATTCGCCCTACTATATAGCTCTTACCTTCAAGTTCAAAGGTGATGAGATGAACCCAGATATCGTTAAAGATTTTATCAAGCTGATTGATTCCGCCATTGGCGAGAATGTTGTTATCGAAGAATCCGACGATGAAGAAATAGTTATTTCAGAGGACGATTAATACCATGCAGAAAATTTTTATAGTTGAAGACGACGACGGCGTTGCGTCCTCGATAAAAGCATACGCCGAGGGATGGGGCTATGAAGCAAGAACAGTGGGCGATTTCAGAAGCGTTTTGTCCGAATTTGAGCAGTATTCGCCTCATATCGTTTTAATGGATATATCCTTGCCGTTTTACAGCGGATACTATTGGTGCCAGGAGATAAGGCGGGTATCCGAGGTTCCGATAATATTCATATCCTCCGCTTTGGACAACATGAACATTCTTATGGCTATGAGCATGGGCGCAGATGATTTTATCGCCAAGCCGTTTGATTTGCGTGTACTCACCGCCAAAATACAGGCACTTATGCGCAGGGCTTATAATCTCGCTCCGGCAATAAAGAATTTTGAGCATAGGGGAGCGGTTCTGAATACCGAAGACAGCACACTCAGCTACGGCGGCAATAAAATCGAGCTGAGCAAGAATGAATACAGAATCCTTCTTTGCCTGATGGAATCCAAGGACAAGATAGTCAGCCGCGAAAAGCTGATGGAGCGCCTTTGGGAGACCGACCAGTTTATCGACGACAATACTCTTTCGGTAAATGTAAACCGCCTTCGCAAAAAGCTTGAAAGCTATGGGCTTGTCGACTTTATAACAACAAAGTTCGGGCTGGGATATATCATCAATTAGGAGCGGAATATGAAGCTGTTTATAAGATATCTTAGGCAAAAGCTGCCGACAATTCTGCTTGTTTTAATATTTTTCGTGATTTTTTCGGTGTCGTTTTTGCTATATCGTCTCCCGATTGAAGCTGTGCTCTATCCCTCCGCACTCTGCTTTATCTTTGGTCTTTCATATATGTTCTACGACTTTTCAAAGATAAAGCGGCTTCATAAGTCCTTGCAGGATATAGCAAAGCTGACCGCAGGAATGATAAACTCTCTGCCCGACGCTAAAACCATCGC
>USEH01000217.1 GCA_900553675.1 uncultured Ruminococcus sp.
AGGAAGGTAATACAGCATGACTCACATTTTAAGGCAGATAAACACCATCAGTCGGTGCGCGGGTCTTTTCCGCGCCGAAAGACTTGAAAACGGCGAGCTTGGCGCCTGTCATCACAGCTATATAATAGCGATATGCCGAACCCCCGGTATAACCGCCGAGGAGCTTTCGCGCAGGCTCTGCGTAAACAAATCCAACGTCGCCCGAAATCTTTCATATCTCGAGGATAAGGGATATGTCAGGCGGGAGCAGTCGCAGGAGGATAAGCGGGCGTTTTTGTGCTATCCCACCGAAAAAACGCTTAGGGTTCTGCCCCGCGTGCGGGAGATTATCGCCGAGTGGAACAGCCTTCTGACCTCGGAGCTTGACGAGGAAGAGCTTTCCGCCTTTGCGTCAACTCTTGATAAAATCGCTCTGCGGGCAAGGGAGTGCGTCGAAAAGGAAATAAAAGAGGACTGATTTCGCTCTTTTCTTAAGCGATTATCCCGAAAAATCATTCATGAAAGGACTGTCAACACCATGCACCTTATGGCAAGGTATCTTCGCCCCTTCTTCAAACGGATGGGCGTGGGGCTTTCTATAAAGATAACGGCAACCATGCTTGAGCTGGCTCTGCCTTATATACTAAACTATATCCTCAAAAACGTTGTGGCTGAGCAGAAAATCAGCTCGGTGATTTATTGGGGACTTCTTATGATGGTATGCGCGTTTGCGGCGTGCGTTGGAAACATAATAGCAAACAGAATGGCGGCAAAGGTCGCACGGAATTTTTCCGAGAATGTCCGCCGTGATCTGTTCGACCGCTCCATCCGTCTTTCCGCAGCCCAGACCGACCGCTTTACAATAGCTTCGCTGGAATCAAGAATCACCACCGATACATACAACGTCCACAACTTTGTGGGAATGATGCAGCGAATGGGCGTTCGCGCGCCGATACTTTTAGTCGGCGGAACGGCTATAACCCTGTTTATGGACAGGCGGCTTTCTTTGGTAATGCTGGCGATTCTGCCGTTTATCTTTGTGACCGTTTACATCATATCCAGGCGGGGCGTGCCGCTTTATACCAGGGTTCAGCAGTCGGTGGACGGAATGGTTCGCGTTGTTCGCGAGGATGTAGGCGGAATAAGGGTGATAAAGGCTTTATCCAAGGACGGCTATGAGCATTCGCGATACGATAAGGTCAACAAGGCTTTAATCAAGGACGAAACCACCGCGGGAGTAACCATGGGAGCGGTAAACCCGATCATGACGGTGCTGATGAACCTTGGTATCGTCTCCGTAACCGCGATGGCAGCTTCGAGCGTTAACGGCGGAACCAGCGACCCCGAAACAATTATCGCCTTTATTCAGTACTTCACCCTTATTTCAAACGCGATGATGTCGGTAACCAGAATATTTGTTATGTACACAAAAAGCGCGGCGTCTGCGCGAAGGATCGCCGAAGTTATTGACGCACCCGAGGACATGGAGGTCGGCACGGTAGAGGAGTATCCGTCGATTCAGACATCCGACCATATTGTATTTAAGGATGTATGCTTTAGCTACAACGGCGTTAAGAATAATTTAGAGGATATAAACCTGCGGGTTGCAAAGGGCGGCTCGCTGGGAATTATCGGCGCGACGGGAAGCGGAAAGTCCACCCTTGTAAAGCTTCTGATGAGGCTTTACGACGTAAGCTCGGGCGGTATCTATATCGACGGGCAGGATATCCGCACCATCCCCAAGGAAAGGCTTTATTCGATGTTTGGCTCGGCAATGCAGAACGATTTTCTGTACGCCGACACGATTGAAGAGAACATCCGCTTTGGCAGGGATTTGACTCACGAGGAGATAGTCTCCGCTGCCAGAACCGCTCAGGCGGAGGAGTTTATTTCAGCCACGCCGGACGGCTTCGGGCATATGTTAGCGGTAAAGGGTCAGAACCTTTCGGGCGGACAGAAGCAGCGGCTTTTGATTTCGCGGGCGGTTGCGGGCAAGCCGGATATACTTATTTTAGATGACAGCTCATCCGCGCTCGACTACAAGACCGACGCCAACCTTCGCCGTGCGTTGGCTGAGGATATGCAGGGAACTACTGTTATAACTGTTGCCCAGAGGGTAAGCTCGGTTAAAAGCTGCGACTGCATACTGCTGATATCCGACGGCAGAATAAGCGGCATTGGCACTCATGAGGAGCTTTTAAAGAACTGCTCGGAGTACAGGGAGATAAGCGAATCGCAGATGGGAGGGGATTTCGTTGAGTAGAGGCTTTGCAAATCAACTCAGGGGTACAAAGCTTGAAAACGTTCAGCAAAACAAAAAGCTGGATAAGAAAACCGCTATGCACGTTATTCGCCGACTTTCTAAATACGTGCTTAAGCACAAGCTTATGTTTTTGGCGGCAATCATTCTGACACTCATTTCCAACCAGCTTTCGCTGATGGGACCGATGTTCACGGGAAGCGCGGTGGACGCTATGGTCGGCAAGGGCGGAGTGGATTTCGCCGCCGTCCGCGAAAACGTTATAAAAATGCTGGGGTGCTACCTTGTGGCAGGCGTGCTTTCCTACGTGATGGCAGTGCTGATGATACATATATCCCAGAAAATAGTGTATACCATGCGAAAAGAGCTTTTTGAAAAGCTTACCACCCTGCCTGTAGGATACTTTGATTCCCACCCCGCGGGGGATATCATAAGCAGGATATCATATGACATAGATACCGTCAACGCCTCGCTTTCAAACGACCTTGTTCAGGTGATGACAAGCATTTACACGGTTGTGGGCTCGCTGATTTTTATGTGGCAGATATCAAAGCCGATGATTGTGGTGTTCTGCGTTACCGTTCCGGTCTCGATTCTGTTTACGCGATATCGCTCCAAAAAGGTGCGACCGCTGTTCCACGAGCGTTCGGCAAAGCTTGGCGAGCTCAACGGCTATGCCGAGGAGATGCTGTCGGGCGGCAGAACCATCTGCGCATACGGCAGGGAGGAGGAGATTTCATCCCGCTTTTCAAAGAGGAACAAAGCCACCATGGACGCCTACTACAACGCCGAATACTACGGCGCAACGCTGGGTCCGTCGGTAAACTTTATAAATAACCTTTCGCTCTCGCTGGTTATGATAATGGGCTTACAAGAGTGTCACCTTGGATGGCATTGTCAAGCGAAGAGACAAGTCC
>USEH01000218.1 GCA_900553675.1 uncultured Ruminococcus sp.
GTGGGGCGCCTCCCGCCGAGCAATTACGACATCCGCATAATTTCTACACTTGCATTTTCCAAAAAATCGTGATATAATAACTACATATTGCGTAAAATCAGCGAAAGGATATGGCTATATGGCTGCAAAAACTTCTTCCAAAAAAGAATACGGCAACGAAGCGATACGCTCCCTCAAAGGCGCGGACAGGGTAAGAAAACGCCCTGCGGTTATCTTCGGCTCGGACGGGCTGGAGGGCTGCAAGCACTCGGTGTTTGAAATAATCTCCAATTCAATTGATGAAGCGCGCGAGGGCTACGGCACAAAAATCAGCGTTACAAGATATAACGATAATTCCATAGAGGTCGAGGACATGGGCAGAGGCTGTCCGGTCGACTTCAACAAGGCGGAAAACCGCTACAACTGGGAGCTTGTCTATTGCGAGCTCTACGCCGGCGGCAAATACGACAACGTATCCGGCGACAACTACGAATACTCACTTGGCTTAAACGGCTTGGGCGCGTGTGCAACCCAGTATTCCTCCGAATATATGGACGTTGAGGTCAATCGCGACGGCTTTTTGTACAAGCTCCACTTTGAAAGGGGCGAGAACATAGGCGGTCTTTCAAAGGAGCCCTCAAAGCGCCGTCAGACCGGCACAAAAACCCGCTGGAAGCCGGATTTAGAGGTATTTACCGACATAGTCATAGATAAGGAGTATTTCTGCGACGTTCTTAAAAAGCAGTCGATAGTCAACCCGGGAATCACCTTTGTTTTGAAGTATCAGAACGATGACGGCAGCTTTGAAAGCTTTGAATATCTGTATGAGAACGGAATTTTAGACTACGTTCAGGAGATAGCGGGTGATTCCTCCCTAACCCAGCCGAGGCTGTGGACTGCCGAGCGCAAGGGCAAGGATAGGGAGGATATGAACGAGTACAAGGTTAAGTACAACTTTGCTTTCTGCTTCTCAAAAACAGTAAAGCTGGCAGAGTACTTCCACAATTCCAGCTTCCTTGAATACGGCGGCTCGACCGAAAAGGCGGTGCGTCAGGCGTTCACATCCTACCTCGACAGCTACATGAAGCAAAACAACAAGTATCTAAAAAACGAAGCCAAGCTTCAGTTTGTCGACGTTGAGGACTGTCTTATCATGGTTTCAAGCTCGTTTTCCACACAGACATCCTACGAAAACCAGACCAAAAAGGCAATCAACAACAAGTTCATCTACGAAGCCGCTGTCGAGTTCTTGAAGCACCAGTTAGAGGTCTACTTTATCGAAAATCCCGAGGACGCGAATAAAATCTGCGATCAGGTGCTTATCAACAAGCGCTCACGCGAGTCTGCCGAAAAGACCCGCGTAAACACCAAAAAGCTGTATGCCGAAAAGCTGGATATGGCAAATATGGTTAAAAAGTTTGTAGACTGCCGCACAAAGGACGTATCCATGAGAGAGCTTTACATCGTGGAGGGCGATTCGGCTTTAGGCTCGGTAAAGCTGGCAAGAAATGCCGAATTTCAGGCGGTTATACCTGTAAGAGGAAAGATTTTAAACTGCCTTAAAGCAAGCTACAACAAGATTTTTGAGAGCGAGATCATCACCGACCTTATGAAGGTACTTGGTTGCGGAGTCGAGGTTAAAAGCTCAAAGAACAAAGAGCTGTCCTCATTTAATCTCAACGCCCTGCGCTGGAACAAGGTGGTAATCTGCACCGATGCCGACTACGACGGCTTTCAGATAAGAACTCTTATTTTAACGATGCTCTACACCCTTGCGCCCACGCTTATCGAAAAGGGGTATGTGTACATTGCGGAATCTCCGCTTTACGAGATTAACACCAAGGACAGAACCTATTTTGCCTACGACGAAAACGAGCGCATTGAGATAATGAAGATGGTCGGCAATTCCAAGTTCACCATCCAGCGTTCAAAGGGACTTGGTGAAAACGAGCCCGACATGATGAGCCTTACCACCATGAACCCAGAAACCCGCCGCCTGATACAGGTAACTCCCGACGAGGCGGAGCACACTAAGTTTATGTTTGACATGCTTTTGGGAGACAATCTTTCTGCGCGCAAGGAGTTTATTAATAACAACGGTCATGATTATCTGGAGATGGCGGATATTAGTTGATTTGATTGTGCTTGAAAGAGCGGAAAAATAGATTAAAAAATTGATTATATATCTGGGCTTTGTTTGTGCTCAGGCGAGTGCAGTCATGGACGTGCATCGCACGCCCATAGGAGGACCCCCGACGAGGGTCTCCCCACTGAAAAACAGTCCACTGGACTGTTTGCATTTATTTCGGTCATCAGACCGAAATTAATGCTTCTCCCCATCCTGCGTTTCGCTTACGCTGGGGATTTCGCGCTCTGCGGAGCGCGACTCGGGGCGCCGCCCCGAGACCCTGCCAGCCTTTCGAGAAAGGCCGGCTCTAAAGCTTTTGATTTTTTGCTATTGATACTTTGATTTAACCATAAATCTGAAAGGAACAGTCGTATTTATGCCAAAGAAAAAGAAAACCGATGAAAAGCCGCGCAAGCTATCCGACCGGCAGTCGCAGGCCTACATTAACGGCGCGGGAACGGTAGTCGGCGAACCTATAACCGTAACTCTTGAAAAAAACTACATGCCCTATGCCATGAGTGTAATAGTCTCGCGAGCGTTTCCCGAAATCGACGGCTTTAAGCCCTCCCACCGCAAGCTGCTTTACACCATGTACAAGATGGGTCTTTTAACCGGTCCGAAGACGAAATCTGCCAACATCGTGGGTCAGACCATGAAGCTCAACCCACACGGCGATCAGGCAATTTATGAAACCATGGTGCGTTTGGCGCGCGGCAATGAGGCGCTTTTACATCCGTATATCGACTCAAAGGGCAACTTCGGCAAGGCGTATTCAAGCGACATGGCATACGCCGCCTCGCGTTACACCGAAGCCAAGCTTGACCCCATCTGCAACGAGCTTTTCGGGGACATCGACAAGGACACTGTAAACTTTGTTCCCAACTACGACAACACCATGATGGAGCCGGAGCTTCTGCCGGTTACATTTCCGTCAATCCTTGTAAATTCAAACGTCGGAATAGGCGTTTCTATGGCTTCGGCGGTCTGCCCGTTTAATCTCAAA
>USEH01000219.1 GCA_900553675.1 uncultured Ruminococcus sp.
ACGTGGACTTACCTATGTGCTGACATTCTGGACTTACCTATGTGCTGATTGCACAGAGCCGACTCCTTTACTCTTCTCTCTTCTCTTTTATCTTTTATCTGCGGCGCTCACGCCGCCTATGTGGTGTTACAGCTGCTGCTCCAATCTGTTTACTATGTCCGTAAACCAATCAAACGCGCCGCATTTGCGGTAGCAATCCTGCGAAAGATACCTTTTCAGCATATTAAGCACCTGCTTATTGTCTGATGGGGCGTCGTCCACGTGCCAGCCCATTACCAGCGGGTGCGCAAGGTCGTGCGATTTTACGGTTGCCGACTTTATTGCACATTCCAGTGCGCGGGTAAGGTGGTGGCGGATTACGCTTTCATCCCCTGCAAGACACGTTTCCTCCTCGGCTATAAGCTCGTGAAGCGTGCAAAGGGTGCGCAGGTCTTCAAAGCTTGTATCGTCGTTGCGGAAGACAAGCTCGTAGAGCGACGCTATCGACTTATTCACCGACTGAACATAGGCAACCCCGCCGGGGACACTGTCGCAGTCCGACAGCCTTGCCGCCATATAGAACAGATTGTGGATATACCAATAGTTGGCAAAGCGGAAGTCGGAGAGCATTTCTTTGCCGTCGTCGGTGATCTGAATGAAAAGCATTTCCCGCGAGTGCATCAGCTGATAGGCTTTGCAAGCCCACTTTTTCGCCATCTCGCTGTTGCCGTTTTCGTAATAGGTGCGGGCAAGCTGGGTTATCGCCTGACCCTTGTAGAAAGCACCGCAGTCGCTGTGATAAATTTCTGTGCCAAGCTCTATGATCTCCTTCTGATACTTAACCTTGTCGGCGTCGAAATAGCCCGACATCAGCATTTCCTTAACCTCAATGTTGTTGGGCATGCGGCGATAAGCTTCCTGCCAGAGCGACAGTTCGTCTTCATACCGTCCGCAGCGGAAAAGCTCGACGGTTTTGCGCTCGTAGTCCTCATAGAGCTTACGCTCGTCGATTTGCTCCACCTGCAAAAGCTCGTCTACGGTTATCCCGAAAAAGCGGGCGATATCGGGCAGAAGCGAGATGTCGGGGCAGGTGGTTGAATTTTCCCACTTGCTAACCGCCTGAAACGACACGTTAAGGTACTGCGCAAGCTTTTCCTGCGAGATGTTTTTGTCTTTTCTGAGGCGTTTCAAATTTTCGCCTAAATTAATGCTCATATAATTCATCCTTTCAAAGTTATTTTGTAGCTACAACTATATTATACAGCATTATTTGCGGCGATACAATAACCTTGTGTTTGAATTTTGGTTGAGAAGCTCAACCAAATTGCGAAATAACAAATCCCGAATACACAAAACCGGCGCAGGTAGTCAGTTAAGCTACTTACGCCGGATTCTATTATATCCCGCCTTGAATCAGCCTCTTTCAAACACAGGCATATACTCGATGGGCGCAGCCACCGTTACTCTCCTGCCGCCGGTAAACTTTTCACCTGTAGAGGTGAGCGTCCACGTTCCCTCGGGGAGATATACTTCGCGCTCGAACTGGTTGAGGTGGAGTATCGGGGCTACAAGGAACCTGTCACCGAACATGTACTGGTCTTTAAGCTCCCAGCAGATGGGGTCTTCGGGGAACTCGTAGAACATGGTGCGAATAAGCGGCGAGCCGTTTGCGTGGGCTTCTTGGTACAGATTCTTTATGTAATCGTGCATGGATATGCGGATGTCGTAGTAGCTGCGCATGATTTTGTAGTTATCCTCGCCGTAGCTCCAAAGCTCGTTGGGCTGACCGGTGTGGAGATATCCGCCGCCCCAGTCTCTGTCGTCCAGTGCGGGGATATTGTATGGTCCCCTGTCGCCGTGCATACGCAGCACTGCCGAGTATACCGCAAACTGATACCATCTTATAAGCAGCTGCCTGAAATCAGGGTCGTTTACATCATCTGTCATAAAGCCGCCGATGTCGGTAGTCCACCACGGAATGCCTGCCAGACCCATGTTTAAGCCGCACTGAATCTGCTCTGCAAACGCCTCGAAGGTTGACGGCACATCGCCCGACCAGATAACGTTGCCATACTTCTGCGAGCCCGCCCAACCGCATCTTAGAAGATTCACAACCGGCTTGCCTTCCTTTGACATTTCGTCATAGAATGTGCGGCTGTACATCTGAGGGTACATGTTGCTGACCTCTAAGGCAGGACCCGCGCAGTATCTGTAATTCTCGAAATCGTAAACACCGTAGTCGGGTTCGGAATTGTCAAGCCAGAAGGCGTCTATGCCAAGGTCGTAATAATTGCGCTTGCAGACCTCCCAGACGTATCTGCGCGCTTCGGGGTTGAACGGGTCGATTTCAACGCAGTCACCCTGATAGTCGTAGGTCTGAGCCGCACCGCGCTCGGTCTTAATCAGCAGTCCGCGCTCCATCATGGGGTAGAAGTTCTCACTTTTGCGGTCTACCGACGGCCATACCGACACTATCACCTTAATGCCCATTGAGTGCAGCTCATCTACCATGGCTTTGGGGTCGGGCCAGTACTTGGGGTCGAACTTCCAGTCGCCCTGAACAGTCCAGTGGAAGAAATCTATTACTATTTGGTCGATTTTTATGCCCTCATCGCGGTACTTCTGCGCGACTTCCAGCACCTCATCCTGAGTGCGATACCTCAGCTTGCACTGCCACAGTCCCATAAGGTCTTCGGGGAATTCCGACGCGCGACCTGTCGCAGACGTATAATTATTCAGAATATCCTTGGGAGTGTCACCCACGGTGATGTAATAGTCCATTTCGCGGGTGGAGCGAGCTATCCACTCGGTGTAGTTGTTGCCAAACGTAACGCGACCCACGGCGGGGTTGTTCCACAAAAAGCCGTATCCCAAAGAAGAAACCGCAAACGGCACCGAAATCTGCGAGTTGCGCTGGGCAAGCTCTAACACGCAGCCCTTTAGGTCTAAGCAGTCCTGCTGATACTGACCCATGCCAAAGATTTTTTCGCCGGGGTTGGGGTCGAATTTAACATTCAGCGAATACTCGGAGCCGCCGATGATACCCTTCCATTCGCGGTTTACGATCTTAAGGCAGCGGCTG
>USEH01000220.1 GCA_900553675.1 uncultured Ruminococcus sp.
ATTCGCTCCCGATCTTGTCGGCGATAAGAAAACGCAGCGCAGACTTGGCAGGGAGGTGAAAAAGAGATGATATCTGCAAAAATCGACTATCTGACCATCTCGCTGCTGCCTGATCAAAGCGGTTGGACTATCTCCGAGGCTCTTGACCGTCTTTTTGATTGCCTTTTTATTGAAGAGTGGCGGTCTTGGTTCGTCCTGGTCGGCGCCGGCTATGGCTATGAATCCATTTACCGTTATAATGATGTTTCTCTGAAGGTCTCCTCTCTCAGCACGTTCCAGAAACAGGGGATATGCCTGGAGTTCTCCGGCAGTGGTATTGCTTATTATATAGAGTACCTCAAAGCTCATAAAGGTGTTACGCTGCGGACTGCCCTTAATCGCTTCCGTTCCATGTGTCAATGGAGCTGCAAGACGAAATGCAGCCGTATCGACTGGGCTATTGATGAAAAGTGTGGTGCTGATGAAAAGCCGTATCTTGATCTTGACCGGATTCAGCAGCAGCTTCTTGACAGGCATTTTGTCAGCCTCTTCCGCAAGACTGATCCCGCCGTTGAATCCGGAGAGCTTCAGAGCTGCTACAAGGTTTCCGGCGAGATTGATGAAAAGGTACCTTTTACTTTCATTCAGTCTCAGTACGTCAGCAGCGGAAGAGTTGGCAAAACTATCTATCTTGGAAAACGTAAGTCCGGCACCTATATCCGTTTTTATGATAAGCTGTCTGAGCAGATCGCACACGGCGCGACGGTTCCGGAGGGTGTTTCAGCCTGGACACGTTTTGAAATGGAGTTTCACCAGAAGAACGCTTCTGCCGTTCTTACTCAGTACCTTGATCATACCGATGATGAGTTTCAAGCTATAATGTGTGGAGTTGCTCTTAAGCTCATTCGCTTCGTCGATCCGGGACGTTCCCGGCGTTATAATTGCGTTACCTCTAAATGGTGGCTTGAGTTCCTCCAGAACGCAAAGAAAGCAAACCTAACTATTCATAAGATCAAGCGTAATAAGTTTCTTAACTTCCTGCTGAACTTTAAGAAACAGTATGCAGCATGCTTCAGCCAGGCGGTCAGGTGTTCGCCGGAGTTCCTTAAATCCGTTTTTGAGTACGGTTTGAGTAAATCTTCCAAGACAGCAGCTCAGCTTGTTTCTGACTATAACGCCTTGCAGGGACTTCCATCTAACTTCTATGATTATGAGTTCGATAAATCGTTCAAGCCTGAGACAGGGGAGGATTATTGGCGATCCTTCACCGATCTTGACGAGAGAGCTTTTCATGGGCGGTTAAGCTCGATCTATCGCGAGGTTTTCAATAAGGACGTTGGGGCTGCTGCCTTATGATTACCTATTTTATTCCGCACATCTGTTATAAATGCCTCTGCCGTGTATGCGGTCAGCGTGGTTGTCCTCATCGGTTCCGGCAGGAAAAACGCTGCGTGAGCTGCTGGAGGTCTCATGAATACCGTCCGATATTGGATTGTACTAACTTTTATTTCAGGCATTTCCATAAATACAAGGTTCGGAGGGTTCATAAGGCTCCGAAGATCCGCTATATTGAAAAGTTCTCCGATGGTGATGTAGCTCAGCTTCTCGGTGAGATCCTGAGGCTGCTCAACAGTCCGATCGCGCCCACTGAGGATATAAACTGCATTAAGTCTGAATGTCTATGCCTAGACTGTCCGGCTGCTTCAATCTGTGAATCTCGCTGCAAACGCTGCGTTGACTGGCGCGGACAATATCCGGTCAAGATGTGTGCCGTTCGCGTTCAGTTCGGTAAATTGAAAGGGGGTTGATTTCTATGCGCTATTCGTGGTATAATTATAGTACATATTGCAGACTTACAGAATTTAACAGCCTATTGCGTAAAAGAGAAATTTTACGCAATAGATAGAGGAGACAAACCAAATTATGAAACGAACATATGACGACGCACCAAAGTTATTAAAAGATTATTTAGTATATCTTCAGATAGTAAAAAATCGATCTGAGCTGACGGTACTTAACTACTATACAGATCTGCGCTTATTCTTCAGATTTTACAAAATCAAGACAGGCAGAGCCTCTGATGATCCAAAAGAATTTCAGAATATCTCAATTGCTGATATCACCGAATCAGATATAAAATCCGTGGACCTGATGATGGCGCAGGACTTCCTTATTTACACCAAAAATGAGAAAGATAATCACCCGAAAGCCAGGTACCGCAAAGGAGTTGCGCTAAGGCAGTTTTTCAAGTACCTTACAAATAACAAAGCATTGTTTGAAGTAAGTCCGCTTGCTAATCTAGAGCTTCCGACTCCAAAGGCGGCGCTGCCTAAATATCTGACGCTGGAAGAATCTGTAGACATGCTGTCTAATATAGAAACACCCGATCAAAAGCGCGACTACTGTATAATCACATTCTTCCTCAACTGCGGAATGCGTTTGAGCGAGCTGGTCGGAATAAACTTTACTGATATACGAACAACTCACGATCATAATGGAAAAGAAATCTGGACATTAAAAGTCATCGGTAAAGGAAATAAAGAACGTATAATTTACCTTAATGACGCATGCGTCAATGCCTACAACGATTACCTGAATCTGTCCGAAACAGATAACGAAAAACGCTCCGCCGCCGGAAACCGTAATATGACTGCAAAGACGGACGCTCTTTTCCTTAGCCGCCGCAACACTAGAATATCAAACCGCCGCGTCCAGCAGATAGTGGAAGAATGTCTGAAAGCCAGCGGTCTTGACAACAGAGGCTTATCCGTACATAAACTCCGACACACAGCGGCAACATTGATGTATCAGAATGGTGTCGATGTTCGGGTTTTAAAAGAGGTTCTCGGTCACGAAAATCTCAACACTACCCAGATTTACACCCATGTATCCAATGAACAGCTTGAAAACGCAATGAATCGCAATCCATTAGCTGAACTATCCAACAAGAAAGACAAATAAAAAAAGGCGCTGTAAAATAAAAGGCTGCATCCCGAAAAAGAAAGGATGCAGCCTTTTTTGTGGTATAATGTAATTGTGCAAAAACAAA
>USEH01000221.1 GCA_900553675.1 uncultured Ruminococcus sp.
CTTTCCCGCTGTCTGATGAATCCCTTGTTTGCCGGGTTTGTCTGTATCAGATAGGTCTACATAAATAGACCTAATATATTCTATCATACTTTCCGACAATTGTCAATATATCTTACAGAAAATGTCATGATTTATTTGCGCGGTTCGCCCTGTGTCGAATAAAACATAGCATACTTTAGCGGGCAAAAGCAAGAACAAATCAGTTACAAAAAGTTACAATTTAACAACAAAAGCAAGAGAGCCGGCGGAAACCGACTCTCTTATATTGCTTTTCTTCCTGCCGGATGTCCCGTAATATTATTCTGCTTACCAACCGCGATTTTCGGCTAACCATCTGTCGGATTCCTCCAGCGAGGGGACGTATTCCGGTCCGTTGGATGTGTATTCGGGAGCGATGTTTGCGCTTCTGTAGCCGCCGTCGATATCAAAGGTGAAGGAGCATATTTCGGAAAATCCGTTTCCGACCTTATTCATCAGCGTAAGAGTAAGGCTGGTTGCATCCTTCAGCGGGGTATCAAATTCATATTTTCCCATAAAGTCAAGCTCGTTTCCATTGTTGTCGGTAAAAGTACATACAATGTCATTGTCATCAGGCATTGATAAATCAATTATAGTCTTTAAAGGCGTGATCGTTACGGTATTAAGGGTGTATCCGGCTTTTTCCTCGCCTATTTCATAGGTCTTTATAAGACCGTTCGTCTTGCTTACATCAAATTTGCAGGAAATATTCGCGGGTATCGTGTCGGGAGCCTGCCAGTCGTATCTCGGATCTTCGATGTCGTAGTTAAATACCAGCTTGTATTCGCTGCACTGCAACGAATTTATTTTTATCTCCATATTAAAGTTGTCGCTTTGCGGCAGTACGTCCGCTTTGAAGTTTATCATACCCGCAAAGCAGTTTTCGCCGCATTTTCCGGAGCTGATAATTCTTACGCTCTCATAAAAATCTTCCTCGCTCCACACAATCCTTTCACCGTTCGCATAAAGCTCAAAGTCCTCAGAAGACAGTCCCGTATACTTTGAAAATGCGGGATCCGGCGCTTCAAAGAGATAGTAGATTGCAATATCCTCTCCGTCGTAATAAACGTCCTGAACGTTGAATAAAACTCCGCTTTCGGTATCCTTTGCCGTTGCATTTATGTTTTGTGCAAGCTCCGGAACGGCGTCGTTGTGTTCGATTGGTTCCTTGCTGTAGCTGCCGAATAAAAAGTCCATTGCGTTTTTAACTGCGGGAATGTGCTCTGCCATAACCGGAACAGAGGCGGCAAGTGTGATTGCAGCTGCAAGTATAGAAATAGCAACGGTTTTCTTTATGGATTTTTTAGGCTTTCTTTCGGTGACTTCCATATTCAAAACTTTCCTTTCAATTCTTTCTTTCATAGCGTTGTCAGGCTCAAACCTCGAAATAATGTTGGTAAATTCACGTTTGTTCATACAACTCACCCTTTTCAATATCAAGCTTTAGTTTGGTTCTTCCTCTTTTAAGCCGCATTTTAACGGCTGATACTGAAATCGACAAAATATCGGCAATTTCCTCGACCGAATAGTTATCATAGTACCTTAAATAAAGCACTATTCTGTATTCGGGCTTTAAGGAGAAAAGTATTTCGGCATTGCTGTACTCAAATGGAACAGACAAATAGCTGCTAACGTCCTCAATATCAACAGAAAGCCTTCTGTCAAACCGTCTGAGAATATCCTTGCATACATTTCCGGCTGTCCGGATGATCCAGCGCTTTTCGTGTTCGAGGTTATTAAACTCGGGGGATTTGTACAGAAGCCGCATAAACACCTCCTGCATAACATCCTCGGCGTCCGCTGTGTTTCCTAAGTACGTCATTGCGATTTTGAATATCATGCTGCCGTATCCGTCATATTTTTGGGAGAAATCTTCCTGAATGTCCCGCATATATTTCCTCCAATCATATTGATTTGGAATATTCCTTTAATACTTATTTTCGTTTTGGACGGAAATTAGTATTTTGCACTGCACCTATAAAACGAATGAAAAGCCGTTTTGGTCACACATAAATATATTTTTTCCTACAGTCATAAGATGTAAAAAGAGAGCCGGCAAAAACCGACTCTCTGATTATTATAACTTCAAACTACTGCCCGCCGTTCGCCAGCCAGATGAATATAGCAATATGCAGAATTATTCCGGCGATATTAACCGCCCAGAAATACATATGCTTGGTTTTGTGGCGGAACAGCTTCATTCCCAGAAACCCGCCGACCGCGCCGCCGGCTAAGGACAATCCCAAAAGCGTTTTTTCCTTTGTCCGCCAAGCGCCGTCTATGGCTTTTTTCTTGTCGATACCGTATGCCATAAAGGTGACAAGACTCATTATAGCGACGTAGACAAGAAAAGCAAGAGCAGGGTAGTTATCGGCAAATTCCGCAAGCATTACTTATTCTGCTCCGCAATGACGGCAAGAGTATCTCTTGCGATAAGCAGCTCCTCGTTGGTGGGAACTACCCAAACCTCAACCTTGGAATCGGGGGTGGAGAGCTTTACAAGCTTACCTCTGGTGCTGCGGTTAAGCTCCTTGTCGATCTTTATTCCGAAGTAATCCATGTCCTCGCAAACAGCCTCTCTTACCTCCCAAGAGTTCTCGCCGATACCGCCGGTGAACAGAACAGCGTCGATACCGTTCATGATTGCGGCGTATGCGCCGATGTATTTTTTGATCGAATAGCAGTATGCGCGGATGGCCAACTCCGCGTCCTCATTTCCTGCCTCAGCCGCTGCCTGCACGTCGCGCAGATCGCGCCCAACGCCGCCGGACATGCCGTAAAGGCCGCTTTTTGTCTGGAGCATCTGCTTGACCTCTTCCAGCGTCATGCCGCAGGATTCGACCAGATAGAAGATGATATAGGGGTCAATATCGCCGCAGCGATTGTTGTGCATCGTGCCGCATTGCAGCGTCAGGCCGAGCGAAGTATCGACCGATTTCCCGTTTTTGACGGCACAGATGCTTCCGCTGCCGCCTAAGTGA
>USEH01000222.1 GCA_900553675.1 uncultured Ruminococcus sp.
GCAGGTGCTGACTCCGCCGGAAATCACGCGGTTTCTCATACAGGCAAGAGAGGAGGGATATTACGAGCTCTTCCTCCTGGAACTGACCACGGGCATGCGGCGAGGCGAAATTCTCGCGCTGAAATGGCGGGATCTGAATCTGAAAACAGGCGAGCTTCACATCTCGCGGCAGGTGCTGAAGGTCAACGGGAAGGTGCTGATCTCCACGCCGAAAACAAAATCCTCCAACCGCATGATTCTGCTGCCGCCCGAAATGCTTGAACTGCTGGCAGAGCTGAAAACGCGAACCGACAGCGAGTGGATTTTCCCGTCTCCGCTTGACCTCACGCAACCGCGACACCCCTCGGCGATCTACCATCGGTTTCAGAAGATACTGGAACGCGCAAACTGCAAGCGGGCGCGCTTTCACGACCTCCGTCATACCTTCGCCACCATGGCATTGGAAAACGGCATGGACATCAAAACGCTGTCCGCCATGATAGGACATGTAAGCGCGGAAACCACGCTCAATATTTATAGTCATATCACCGACACGATGCAACAGCAGGCGGCGGCGAGAATTGACCGCGAGATTGCAGGGGCTGACACGCCCATTCCCGAGCCGACCGCAACGGACAAGGCAAGTGACAGTGAAGCAACCGATCAGCCGACAGAGCCGAAATTTGAGCCGTATAAGGGCAAGATACGCAAACCCGGTACGGGGTGTGTGACGATGATAAACGACCATCTCTACGAGGGCAGGTTCTCCCCGCGCGTGAACGGCAAACGAATCGCAAAAAATATCTACGCTACCACGCGGGAGGAGTGCGAGGAGAAGCTCAAGGTGCTGATTGCAGAGATGAAAAAGGAGATTGCAGAAATCAAGGCGGGAGAGAAGGCGAAAAATAAGGGCTGACCATGGCGGTCAGCCCTTAAAATTTGCGGCGCAGTAGGCAAAGAAAAGGTTTTTACGGTCTCATCACCTTGACGAATCGGAACATTTCGTCCGGTCCCTCATCAGGAACACATTCTTCTTTGTCAGGCATTTCGTGATTGGGTTTGAAATACTCGCACCAGAACTGGTCAATCTGAAATCCGCATTTGTTGACATAGAAGTGAATGTTCCGCTTTTCAAAATACGGCGTACAGGTCTCCCAGACCTTGGTTTCGGGGTGCAGAGCTTCCACGGCAAGCCAAGCGCCATAGCCGATGCCTTTGCTGTGTTCCTTTGGCGAAACGAAAAGAAGCTCCAGCTCATTGTGATGTGTCTCTTTGTCGATTTTCAGCACCACACCGCCAACCTTTCTGCCTTCATACAGAATCCGGTATGCTTCGCTGTCGGGTGCATCAATACTTTGCTCAATGGTTGCGCGGGAGATGATCTCTCCATCCTCATCAAAATGGTCGTCCCGCAACCCGAATTCTTCCACTGCGCCATACCTGAAAGACTCCTGATTATCAAGGATGAACTGCTCGCGGTCGTCCGCTTCCAGCGGGGCAAGGGTTACTTTTGTGTTGTTCATATGTACCTCCAAAAAAATAAAAAATACCCGGTCATTACAAAAGTAATAACCGAGCGCACTCGACACCTAATCCGGTATGCGGCCTGCAAGGCTTGCGCCTTACGATCCCCGAGCGTTACGCCGCTCTACCTCCGGTGACAAATATGAAATTTTTTGCTGATCTGACCGCTTTTTCACGGTCAGATCGGCTTTTTTGGTCGGAGTGGCCGGATTCGAACCGACGGCATCGAAGTCCCAAACTTCGCGCGCTACCAGCTGCGCCACACCCCGATGGGTGAAAATATTCAATTTTTCTGTCAAATCCGTAAGTGGTCAAATCTGTGGTCAAAAGTTTTTTGCCGAGCATGAAGATGACGGAAAAGCGAGAAAACGCGAGAAAAACGGAGATTTTGCGAGCTTTCGGTGTTCGGCTCATGAGGCGGTCACACGCTCCCAAATGGTAAAAAACACCTGATTTATAGCCGCTTCCGGTTATTCCTAACCCTTTCTGCTCAAAATCACATCCTCTTTGATGCTTTTATTTCCGCCTACTCCGTATGTTCCGGTTGCAGATGTGGGATAAACTGTGGTCAAAAAACAACCTCGCAGTCGTTGAATTTTCTCAACACCGGAGGTTGTTTTTTTCTATATCAAAATTTGATCCGCAGTAGACAAAGAAGAAATGTTTTTTCATCGCAACCTGTATGTAGACAGCAAGCAAAACACGGTAGCAATTTTGCAAAGTGTAGAAATACGCAAAATTCTCGAAAGTGCATATTGACTTGTGACACTGGCTACATTGAAGTAAAAGCAGAAATGTGATGTTATCACAGAACGATGGCAAAAGCTGTGATATAATAAAGCCACTAAGAAAAAAGGAGGACGTAAATATGTCTGCTATCAATATCAACAAAAACAATTTTCAAAATGAAGTATTAAATTCCGATAAGAAAGTCCTTCTGGACTTTTGGGCACCCTGGTGCGGCCCCTGCCGTATGGTAGTGCCGATCGTGGAAGAGATCGCCGCTGAACGTCCCGACATCAAGGTCGGAAAGATCAACGTGGATGAAGAGGCGGAGCTGGCGAGTCAGTTCGGCATTATGAGCATTCCTACTCTGGTGGTAATTGAAAAGGGCAAGATCGTAAATCAGGCAATGGGGGCAAGACCGAAGAAAGCAATCCTCGGTATGCTGTAAGGAGATCTAAAATGGGAATCTTTGATTTTTTGAGACAGCCCGATGTAAATCAGGGCGTAAATGATTATAAAAATTCTACCGGTGCCGTGCTGCTTGACGTGCGCACTCCGCAGGAATACAGTGAAGGACATATCCCGGAAAGCAAGAACGTTCCGCTGCAAGCACTTGACAATGTAAGGTCTGTCGTGGAAAATAAAGATACGGAGTTGTTTGTTTATTGCTATTCCGGTGCAAGAAGTCGTCAGGCTGCGACGATGCTCGGACAGATGGGATATACTAAGGTTAATAACATCGGCGGTATATCTTCTTATCGCGGAAA
>USEH01000223.1 GCA_900553675.1 uncultured Ruminococcus sp.
AAAGGAGTTATCCAGGTATTTAATCTCATGTTTCAACAGTTCAATGTGACACAAATTCTGATAAAAGACTTCAATATGGGGCAAAATGAAGGCTTTAAGAATGTTCAACCATATAGTTTTACATGTGTTGCCGTTGAACCGGATGACGCGGTTAATGTAGTGCAAGATACCATAAATGGAACAAACCTTGAAATCTCTCAAATGAAAAAACAAGGTTGGGCTAAAGTTCTTCTTGATAAGGTTAAAGCATCTGCTGCTAATCAAGCTGCTCAAATGATTGAATCATTAACTTCTAACACCATTTAAGTATGAAACTTCCAGAAGCAATAATTATAGATGGTAAAGAATGCCTTGATATATTGTGCTGTAAAATCCTAATATGGGAAGCTAATAGTGACGTTATAGAAATTAACGATCCAGATGAAAATAAATGCCTTGTTATCCGGGAATGTGAAAGCATCGAGATAAATGATACTTATAAGAAGCTTATTAATTCAGCTTCCGTCAGATTCCCAAGAGGAACCGTAATTAAACGCACTATAACTTCCGAGAACATAGAAAAAGAAGGTGCAACTACTGTTTATACAGAGCGTTTAATAGACGGTACAGTTGTAGAAAAACGAAAAGGATATTCTACAGCCCAGCCGACTGATTTTAAGGTAGGACAACGTATCCGGATATATTTAGGCTATTATAAAGATAGAGGAAAGGTCTTCAAAAATGCGATTCAATTGGCTTCCGTCCTCTAACGAGGATATCACCTTGTCCGTCCACAGCTTTTTAAAGGGCAGTGAGCGCAGAAATTTATAAAGCTTTAATACCATTTTTCGCAAGGACGAATCATTCTCGCGGCAGAATAGGGAGACAAGCTCCTCGGTCTCCTGCGGTCTTTGCGCAAAGGCGTTTTCCATTACCGTTTCCATCGCGCGGTCGGTTATCATTCCGGCTTCGGTATCGTCCATTATCCGTATTCCGCTTTGAAAGTCGGTGGAGGACAGATTGTTTCTTACCATATCAAAGCAGAAGGAATTGATGGTGCAGATGTCGGCAAGCCGCAATAAAGACTGTTGTCTCTGAATCCAGCGGTTGTCGGGGGCTTCCTCGGCAGCTTTTTCAAACGCCGCCGAAAGCTTTTCACGCATCTGCGCCGCAGCGTCGTTGGTAAATGTCACCGCAAGCAGAGAGTCCGCCGGAATATTCAGCTTTTCATCGCTTAAAAGACGGATGGTGCGCTCTACAAGCACCGCGGTTTTTCCGCTTCCCGCAGCGGCGGAGACTATTACAGGACTTCCGTATGCGCTTATTGCTTCAAGCTGTTCACCAGTCCAATCTGGCATTGCTTGCTTCCTCCTTTACAGATATTGCCGTTTTAAGCTTATCGCCATCGGCGGAGCTGATAAGCTTGTACATATACTTCCGCCTGTCGCAGACCGAGGAATAATCGCAGTATGCGCAGGCAAGGTGTTTTGAATCCCTGCCGCAGGGAACCGGCGATATTTTTCCCATGATAAGCCCGCTGCCGAACTCCCTCACCTTTTGCAGGGCGAAATCCTCCAAAAGCTTAAAGCTTGCCGAGGATATCAGCGAGGAATGCTTTGAATAGCTGCCGTCCTTATTTCTGACGACAGGGGCGTACAGCCCTGAAAATCCCGAATCCATAGCTTCAATCGAGCTGTCGTCCTCCACAATAAGACCGGAGCGTTTCAGCTGCGAAGCGCAGAGCTTAAGCCGCTTGACTGAATCATCCGAAACAGGAGAATACCCAGGCTCGGCTTCTTCCGAACACTCCAGAAAACCAGCCTTCATATAAAGTATTCCAGCCGGGAAAAAACCCGAAAAATCGGGGTCGCTGCCCTGAGTGAGAGCTATCATATACAAAAGCATCTGCAAATTCAGACCGTTGTACAAATCCTCGAACCGCAGCTCCTTGGGACCTGTTTTGTAGTCCACTATCCTTATATATTTTGAGCCGCTCGGCGAGGTATAGGTGTCAACGCGGTCAACTATTCCGCGTATGTTGATTCTGAGATTCCTGTTTATGGAAACGCTTAAAACGCTTCTGCCGTCCTCCTTTGAAAGGTCATATTCGTACCTTTCGGGACGGAATTTCGACACCTTGTATTCCTCACGGATATTCACAAGAATTTCAAGGCAGGCGGAAGCAAGGCGGGCGTAATCCGCCTTGAAGACGGCTGTCTTTCCGAAGTCTCCGCCGAGCATTTCCTGCTTGTACCGCTCTAAAAGCTCGGATATCAAGGCTTTCAGCTCGTCGTCGGAGGCTCGCTCGAAGTCCGCGCCGTAATGCTCTAAAACCTTCTGGAAAACGTAATGCATAACGCTTCCCCTGCCCGCAGGGTCTACTGCTACAGGAGAAATTTTCTTGATATCCAAACCGTAGCGCATGAAATATTCAAAATTGCACTTGTTATAAACATCTATCCTGCTGGCGGTGATGTTGATATCCCGCGAGGCAAAAAGCCGTTTTGCAACATCGGGCGAAAGCTGGCGGACGGTCTCCTTGCCGTAGGAGCTTACCGCTCTGAGCTTATCGGCATATTCTGGAACGGCGAAAAGTGCTTTTTTCAGCGATTCAAGCTCGGCAGGGCTGCCGTTTCGCTCAACAGCAAGCCGATAATATGCCGCCGCCGGAGTGGAGGAGTACAGCTCTGCAGGAAAGCTAAACGACTTTACAGGCTTGATTTCAGTTCCCGCAGACAGCTTATTTACGTAAAATGACGGTCGCAGGGGCTTTCCGGTCGGGTCTGCTTCGGAATATGATATGTAAAGCTTTTCACCTGCACAGGTTAAGGCGCGGAAGCAGTCGCTTCTTTCGGAATCAAGGCGTTCAAGATCGCCCATGTCAAAGCTTATGCCAACCGCTTCCATGGCAGCGGAGTCCTTTCCACTGAAAATTCCGGTCTTTTTGGAGTCCAGCGGAAAGCGCGAATCGTTTACTCCGACAACAAATGCAACCTTCGGCGAAGCGATT
>USEH01000224.1 GCA_900553675.1 uncultured Ruminococcus sp.
GATCTTTCATACCGCACACCTGCCTTGCTTTGCTTTCCTCTATTATACTACTTTTTGAATATTTTTGCAAGGCTTACATTAATCAGTGCTTCCTTAGATTTTGCATAAAAGGTAGTTTTCATAATCATCACTTCCCGGCAATATAGTCCAAGCCGGAAAGAATATATTCATCACCGTCTCGAGACACAATTTTCCTGCTGATGATTTGGCTGATCGTATCCAGGCCATTGATTTGTCGGTAACTCCAACAATTGCCCACGGCGAGTGGAAAGAAGCCTTCACCGCCCACGATGGAATACTCGCACAGATCAAACTGGTATGTTGCCTTGACGCTATCACTGTCGTCGCGCAAAACAACACGAACCAGTCCGACATTTTCCGTAAAATAACACGCCACGACTTGCTCCTCACGCTTGCGAACGAAAACGCGGCATTGGTATTCCGTCCCGTCCTGCATATGAATCACCGCATCCTCTACTCGCGTGTTCTGCCAGTCATACGCCTCCCCGACTGCAAGAGACCCATCGAAGAGAAGTTTATTCATGTTCCAATATCCGACAGGATCCATGCACGAACTGTATCCTTTCAATATCGGCAGATGAAAGCACAGCATCGCGGGAACTGACTGGGTAGGCGAATTCCAATAGGAAAAGGTCAACGGAGCAAGCAGGATCGCGCCATCCTTGCTGAGCAATTTTTGACCGTATGCCGCGTAATGGATGATATTCCGATGAGCGTGATGATCCATCTCACACATGAATGCCTCGCTTGCCAACGCGCAGGCATATGGCTCAGAAAATCTGTCAAGATAGCGCAAGGCTTTCCTACAATCCTGCAATCTATCTCCGATATTCGCATATGCCCATGTCAGCTTCAGGTACAGTTCACCGGCATAATAGGGCGCATCGTGTAGCAAAAACCAGTCGATTCCCTCCCGCACCAATGCCGTTTTCTGCGCGTTATGCGCATGATTTTCGTAGAAAACGAGCCCTCGCTGATACACCTCGTTGATCAAATCCGCATCTTGGGTTTGCTTGGCTGCAGTCAAAACCGTGTCAAATACTGCAAAAAAGTCATCCCGACCCTGCCCTAGCGGTGGAACGGCATACGTGATAAGAAATTTGATGTCTTCCCTATCAAGAACGTAATGCGGGTGAGCAACAACGAAATCAATCAAATCATAATAGGTGGGATATTTTTGACGAAAAGGATCATTATTCTTTACGTCGCAAATCATTTTTTTTCACAGTACCTGCTTCTGTTTCAGAATCCCCTGCATTCTTTTTGAAATATGCCATATATTTAAATCTCCAAATTCCATTACTATTCCAGCCATACTCACTCAAAAAAGATATACATGATCGAGTTGTTACTCAAATTTTTTCCTCCTTTATTTTTTTCACCCAAACATCTTGATTATTTCTGCTTTCACAGAGAAAGCCTGCCTCTCGGTAAATATGTACCATATGCTCATAGTCATCCGCCGACAGCATATTGCACTTATTGGGATAAGCCTCTACACATGTATATCCTGCACGCCGCGCATCGTCGCAAATATGCCGCAAGAGTGCCGATGCTACCCCACAGTTTCTATGGTCAGGAAGAACCTCAAAGCACATAATGCATTTCACCTGTCCTTCCATGGACGGATGAGCAGACATCAACCGTGGATAGCAACTCTTATCGTTGGCATTGCACCATCCGATAGGCGTTCCGGACGCATATGCAAGATACCCGCCAAGTCTCCCCTCATCTATCAGCTTTTCAGCCGCTTGCTTTGTGGCTGTGCGCAAATTCTTTTTCCCGCGCGCAACAGGAGCTTCGATCTCGCAGTAGTTCTCCTCGTCTGTCATGTTCCAACAGGTACACATGCAGGCGCTGTGGCCATCCTTCTTTTGTACCTCACCGAAAAAGGTAAAGAAATCTGCTTTAGTATCCAATGAAAGCGGTAAAATATCAAATACAGATGTCATCATCAATTCATGCTCCCTACAGTATAAAGTCCAATGGGTCCGTTCGGTCCCTCTAAATAAATGGACCAATGATCGCACGATTTTGTATATGTATAGCTGTAACCCGACTGGAGCTGCGTGTGATTCGCTTCTCCCGTATAACCAATTCCCTGAGCATCCAATAATATGTTTCCTATTCATCACGATATCACCCTCACAAGCGTCCCTCCTTCTCTTTACCATAATCGCTATAGATGATATCCGTTTCTATCTTGTTATGACCATGTCTTTTCTGACGACGCAGAAGTTTTAAGACGGTTCCGGCTTTGTCGGAATGGCAGTTTTTCAATCTGCCTGTCTGAAAAATTTATTTATCAGACTTATTCTCCTTTTACATGATCTGAACACTATTCGGCTTGATGCTGTATGTATTGATGACATCTGGCCAAGCATCTCCAAACGTATACCCCTCAAGGCAAGATATCCTTCCGTCACGTATGAACAACGCAAAGCCTACCTCGCATACATCATTCAGAGTGGCAGTGAGCATTCCTAGTTCTTGCTTGAAACCCGCGTCTACTATAAGCCCTTCCGTAACGTTTTCAAAATAAGTAAAAAAGCCATGCCCCGTAAATTCCCGCTTTTTGATGCTATCAGCATACTGCTCTATCATCAAATTTTTGTACGCAGGCAACTCTTCAGATATGGTCATGATAATGTCATATTCAAATTGTTCAAACAACATACTATCCGCCTCATTTGATAAAAAAGTTCCAATATGTAAGCAACCATTTATTACGTTTCCACGTATGGTAATATTGAATCCGTTTACAGACACAGTAATTTGGTTATAAGCATTTATTACACCGCTTATACACGCCACTGTCACATAAGACTGTCCAGCTGACAATACAGCACCATATGCAGCCGCTTGATTTCCTCCATAGCTGTTCAAAAAAGGGGCCAAATTGTGCTGGGGATTATCGAATATATGATGATAATCATTTTCGCACCCACTCGTTGCCATCGGCTGG
>USEH01000225.1 GCA_900553675.1 uncultured Ruminococcus sp.
TAGCCGCTGCCGCCGTAAACTTAGATATAATCGCGGCGGTAGTTCCCACCGACGACGGCATTATAAGCGTTAAGTCGGAGGGCTTTGACAAGATTGACGTTGTAGATACTTCCGATCTCACTGTTCACGAGGAGGAGCTTACCCACTCCGCAGCCCTTATAAGAGGCGTGTGCGCAGGGCTCAAGGCAAGGGGATATAACGTCGGCGGATTTATGGCTTACACCTCGTCGGACGTTTTAAAGGGTTCGGGACTTTCCTCCTCGGCAGCTTTCGAGGTGCTTATCGGCGAGATTATAAACGGCATCTACTGCGACGGCAGGGTGAGCGCGGTTGAGATAGCGCAGATAGCACAGTACGCCGAAAACGTCTACTTCGGCAAGCCCTCGGGTCTGATGGATCAGATGGCTTCCTCGGTCGGAGGCTTTATCTCAATCGATTTTGCCGACACCGACAAGCCGGTGATAGAATCCATGAGCTTCGACCTTGCCGCCAACGACTGCCACCTCTGCATTATCGACGCCAAGGGAAGCCACGCCGAGCTAACGCCGGAATACGCTGCCGTCCCGCAGGAGATGAAGTCGGTTGCCGCAGTTCTGGGCAAGTGCTATCTGAGGGAACTTACAAGGCAGGATGTTTTTGACAATATGTCCGAAATCCGCGAGAAATGCGGTGACAGAGCCGTTCTGCGCGCCCTGCACTTCTTCGACGAAAATGACAGGGTCGACGCGCTTTGCGCAGCACTAAAATCCGGCGATTTTGAGTCGTTTTTAAAGACTGTTACCGCTTCGGGCGAAAGCTCGTATATGTATCTGCAAAACGTGTTTGCGGCTTCGCAGCCCAGTCAGCAGAGTATGTCTTTGGCACTGTATCTCTGCCAAAAGCTTCTTGAAAACGCCGACCCTCACGCTTTCAGGGTACATGGCGGCGGCTTTGCAGGAACGGTTCAGGCGTTTGTTCCCACAAACGCTCTTGAAGGCTTTAAAAAGGGGATAGAGCAGGTGTTCGGCGAGGACAGCTGTCATGTGCTTAACATCCGTCCGGTAGGCGGAACGGAAGTCGAGCTGTAAACACATAGTAAAGTAAAATATCACAAAAATGGAGACGAACCGGCATGAGAATGAGAAGAAAGGCTAATCTGGACGAGCGGCTTGAGGCTTGCCGCAAAACCGGCAGGCTGATAATACTAAACTGCGAGGACAGAAACTTTCAAACCTCGGTAATAGAAAAGGAATATCTTAACATTAAAGGACTTTTCGGCAACGACAACCCCGCTGTGATGGAGATAGGCGCGGGAAAGGGGCAGTTTGCCTGCGAGCTTGCAAGGCGCAATCCCGATATCAACGTTTTAGCAGTGGAGCGCACCTCAAACGTTATTGTGGACGCGGCAGAGAAGGCGATAGCCATGAACATCCCCAACCTCTACCTTCTGCGGTGCGACGCGCAGTATCTTGAAAAATTCATTCCTGAGGGGATCATCACACGGCTGTATCTCAACTTCTCCTGTCCGTTCCCGAAAAAGAGCTACGCCGCGCACAGACTGACCCACCGCAATTTCCTGCAAATCTACAAAAAGCTTTTAGCTCCCGGCGCGGAGATTCACCAGAAGACCGACAACCGCAAATTCTTTGAGTTTTCAATCGAAGAGCTTTCCGAGTGCGGCTTCACCCTTAAAAACATCTCGCTCGACCTTCACGCCGACGGCATGGAGGACAACATAGTCACCGAGTACGAGCAGAGGTTTTCCGATATGGGTATGCCGATATACCGACTTGAAGCATATTTAAAGGGATAGCTCCCAACCCATCAACAAACTATTATGACAGAAAGGTGTGCTAAAATGGAACTGAAAACCGCATTATTTGAAAGACGGAGCACCCGCTCCTACACAAACCGCCCTGTTACGGCGGAGGAGATCCGCTATATCCTAAAGGCGGCAGTGAACGCGCCGAGTGCATGCAATCTGCAATCGTGGCACTTTTACTGCGTCACCGACCCCGACGTCCGCAAGCGTTTTAGCGAATTTACCGACGATTGGGTTTCCACTGCTCCGGTGATTTTCGTTGTCTGCACCGACGGCAGTGCCATCGAAGCCCGCTTTGGCAAAAACGAGAAGACCGCAAAGTTCGTGATTCAGGACACCGCCCTTGCCATGGAAAATATGCTTTTAGCGGCGGTGGATATCGGTCTGGGAGGATGTATCTTAGGCAGATACAACGAGGAAAAATGCCGCGAGGTGCTTAATATCCCCGCAGAATACAAGCCGGTTGCGCTTTTGCCGATAGGCGAGCCGACCGCAAAAATCCCGCCGAGGGCAAGAAAGCCGATCGACGAGGTTACAACGTTCGTCGGCGAGCTGCCCGAAGCTTCCGCCAAGCCGGAGGAGAGCGAGCAGACACCTTACACCCTCAGATGCGCGTGGCTTCCCAAAGCTGTCTTTGACGACGTGGGTCTTCCGGATTCGACCTTTAATAATATCAATCTGCAAAACGTAAAATTCACCGACATCAACATGGAGAACGCAAGCTTTGGGGATATCAATCTCAAAAATTCGAGCTTCGGCGGTCTTACCATGGATGGCGCGAAGTTCGGATGTGTTGAGATGAACAACGCCGAGTTTAAAAACGTCGAGCTGAGGAACGCAAGGTTTGATTCTTGTGATTTGAAAGGCGCGACGGTGGATGGGGTTAATATTCTGGAGGCTATCGGCGGAGCGGAGAAGTAAGAGAATAGAATAGATATAATCAGGGAGTACAGGTCAGGGTGGCTTGTACTCTCTTTTTTGATGTTTGGAGGTTGTTATCTGCTTGACTGCCTGCGGGGATGTATGTAAGGAAGCTTCGCTACTCCGTGTGAGCCGTTTGTGACCTGTCCCACGGACTGCGGGGTAGTGTGTAAGGATAGTTCGCTCCACAGGGTGAGCCGTTTGATATCTGTCATACTGCCTGCAGGGGGTAAAGGGGATGACCCTAAGGGCGGGCGG
>USEH01000226.1 GCA_900553675.1 uncultured Ruminococcus sp.
TTTGCTCTTCCCCCGTCTCCCCTTAGGTTCATCCCCTTTAACCCCTGCAGGCAGTGGGACAGATATCAAACGGCTCACTCGAAGGAACAAAGTGTCCTTGCACACCACTCCGCAGACAGTCGAGCAGATAACAAACCTTCACTGGTAGGCGCAGAAGCATCCTTATAATCTGTAAATAGCTGCAAGCCCCAAAATACAGCGATTTTGTACCCGCATTTTAGAATCGTTTCAGACGAATATTAGTATCACTTCTTCAAATCCCCATTAGCAGGATTTTCAATCACCCTGCCGTCTTTAGTGAATCGTGAGCCGTGGCAAGGACAGTCCCACGAATGCTCCACAGGGTTCCATTTCAGCGCGCAGCCAAGGTGCGGACACCTCTTTGCGGTCGGAGTGAGAAGGCTGACAGTAGCTTCAAAGCCGTTCGCTATAAGCTGTGGTCTTAGCATACTCCTTGACGGCGAAAACAGCTCGGAATACTTGCTCTTTCCGCCGGATACCATCGTGCTGAGCATAAGGGCGGACAGCATACTGCCGGTCATGCCCCATTTGTTAAAGCCGGTTGCGGTGTAAAGTCCGGTCGAGCCTTGCGAATATCTCCCGATATACGGCATACCGTCCAAACTCATGCAGTCCTGCGCTGCCCAGTGGCAGACCTCCTGCGCCTGCGGGTACTTCTCCTTTGCGATACTTCTAAGCTCTTGATAGCTTCCGCCCTGCTTTCCTGTTCGGTGGGAGCCTCCGCCAAGCAGAAGATACTCTTTGTAGTTCCTAAAAGACAGCCCCGACTTGTTTTCGTCGAGATACATTCCACCAACGTCGGCGGCGTTTTTAAGGGCTATCACATAGGAGCGGTGCTGATAGAGCTTTAAAAAGTAGCTGCCATGCTTGTTTATAAAAGGGAAATGGGTGCACACAACAACCTTGTCGGCGCGTATCTTACCCTTTTCGGTGATGGCGGTTCTGCCCCTCATTTCCTTAACGAAGGTGTTTTCGTAGATATTCAGGTCCTTTGCAATATGAGAGATGAATTGCAGGGGATTAAACTGCGCCTGATTTTTCACCTTTACCGCGCACTCGGTGTATATCGGCAGAGGAAGCTGGGCGGCATATTCCGCTCTGCACCCGATAGTCTTCATAGCTTCAAGCTCGCGCTCTATCTTTTCGGGAGCGGAGGTGGTGTACACGTAGCTGTCCTTTCGTTCAAGACCGCAGTCGCATTTTTCCGCAAGCTTGCAAAGCCGCTCTAAAGCGTCCCTGTTTGCAAGATAATATCCCTGAGCCGCGTTTTTGCCGAGGGATTTTATCAGCTTGTCGTATATAAGCCCATGCTGGTAGGTAATTTTTGCGGTGGTGTTGCCGGTGGTGCCGCCGCAGATTTTGCCCTTCTCGACTAAAATGTAATTTGTGCCCTGCCTGTCAAGAAGGTAAGCAAGCAAAATTCCTGCCATGCCTCCGCCTATTATAAGAACGTCGCACTTTTTGTCCCCCTCAAGCCGCTCAAAGCTCGGCAGTTGCGAGGTCTCCCTCCAGATAGATGGCATTATCAGCCCGCCCTTTCTAAAAGTGTTTATCGGGATTATTGTGCCAAAGTTTGGGCAGGATATACGCTTTCGGACGCAAAAAATCCCCCACGCTGATCTTTTTGACGTGGGGGACATGCTTAAGCCTTCCTTATCGGATGTCGGATTACGGTTTTCAAACCTTCAGGCTTAGCTCTCCTTGGGTCGGAAAGGTATATCTCATGATGTCTGCGCAAGTCCGAAAAGTCATTGACATAGCCGCTGAGCGCAATGTATTCGTCCATCAGCGCGATGGAGGCAGGCTCGCTGTCGTAGCTGCCGATATGCATAATCTGCACGCATAGTCCCTCTTCAATCGTGAGAAATTCAGCCTCGGAGAAGTCTCTGCCCTTTTTGCGCTGAGCTGTTTCCACTGCGCGCTCAAAGTCTGCTTTTGTGACAAAATCCGGCAGACGGATAACCGATATCCACTCGAAGCTCGACTTGTCGGTGTAGTCTATATCTCCGCCGCCGCGCTGTCTCCAAAAGCCTTCAAGCGGCGGGACGACGTAATCAAAATACCCCTCGATTCGCCAATCGG
Source organism: uncultured Ruminococcus sp. (assembly GCA_900553675.1). Classification (GTDB taxonomy): domain Bacteria; phylum Bacillota; class Clostridia; order Oscillospirales; family Ruminococcaceae; genus Faeciplasma. Next base: position 2,104 of record USEH01000226.1, read on the forward strand.
TCATCTTGCTCATTTTGATGGTGAAGGAAAGGGCATAAAGCGTTTCGATGGCGCGCTTGTATGCTCCGCCCTCAACATTGGGGTCGCCCTCGCCCCGAACGGCAACAAAATTCATTTTGGGGACAGTCACGATTGACGGCTTTTTGCTTGGGAGATAAAATTCCTTGTATTCCTTTTTGTAATCAAACGGCATGGCGTTATCCTTTCTTGGTCGGGTCGTTCTCCCTCTTGAAGAAATACTTGCGCTCGGGGGAGTATTTCTTTGAGGTAAGGTGTATTAAAAGCTCTTCAAGCGAGCTTGTTCCCGCAACTGTAACTGCAACCCAGCAGTAGGGGATAGCCGCTTTTGTGGTGATGACATAGGCGATAAAGAACACCGAAAGTCCCGTAAGCTTGTTGAGATATGTATGCACGGCGGCGAATCTTCCGAATTTGAGGTATGCGCAAATATAGGAGAGTGCGCGTATTGCAAGCACGGTATAAAGAGTGTACCAGATTGCGTTTGGCAAAACCTCGGTGAGGGTGGGGAATATCTTTATCGCAAGACAGCTGTAAAAGGTGAGGTCGGATATGCTGTCAAGCCGCGCTCCAAGCTCGCTTTCGGAGTTAGTTTTTCGGGCGATGTAGCCGTCAAAAACGTCGGTAACTCCGGTGAGGGTGTATATTATGTAAAATGCCGCAGTGAACGGAGTGACAAGCAGGAGAACCGCCGAGCCCGCTATTCTTGCGACGGTCAGCAGGTTTGGCACCGTGAAGATTTTTGATGTGTTATTAGTATTTTTGTTTTTCATTAGGTTAACTTCCAATATAGTCAATAAGCTGGAAACGGCGCTGTAAGCCATTAGCCATAGCTTATATTGTACACTCT
>USEH01000227.1 GCA_900553675.1 uncultured Ruminococcus sp.
CTCTTCCGAAATGCTCTTTTTCTATCGTCCTCAAATAATTCTGAACAGAGTCAAAGGCAACGCTGTAACCCCTACTTATCAGCTCCTGAGCGATACAGCAGGAAAGAAAGGTCTTGCCCAGACCGGTCGCACCCATCATAAACAGTCCCGGCGAATCGGAAGAAAAGCTCTTTGAATACTCCATGCAGGTCTTAACGATATCCGCCATCTTATCGCGGCAGCTGACTGTGCTGCCCTTTATCTGAACGGTTTCGGGGTAGTAATCCAAACGGAACTCCGCAAAGCTGTGAAGCTTTATAGCGCACTGCTTGTTAAGCTCCTCAATCATATACTTTGTCATAAGCTCCTCTAAGCACTTGCACCTGTTGCCCATGCTGATTCCGGTATCAAGGCATTCAGAACAGTAGCATTTAACCGAAAGATAATCCTCGGGATATCCAAACGAAGCAAGCATACGCTTAAGCTTTGCCTGATTTGAGATATTGTCGAATTTTATACGTTCAATTCGCTCATGAGCGTTCGGCAATTTAGAAAATACAACATCCGAAAGCTTTAAGGCGGTGCTTCTGATATCACGGTACACCGAATATATTTCAGGATATTTTGCAGATATCTCATTTGCATGAGCTTCCTGCAAGGCAATTGCGGACTGTCTGCGCCTGTCAATCTCCATGCGCGCTTTCAGAATAACTTCCGGAGTATATTTCACTTTAAAACTCATATCCTTTCATTAATTGTTTTTGATTCCAAGAGTAAATGCATCAAACTCATCGATATCGAAGGAGCGTTCCTCGTCAACGGCACTTGTCTTCTGAGGTCTGACCTCCGATTCAGCCGCCTCCGGGGTGAATATCTTCTTATCCGCCCACGATTTCAAAACCGAGTTGATATATGGGAAGGAAAGCTTGTTAGTAGCGTCAACGCACCTCTCGCGCGCTAAGGATATCATACTTAAATCAAAGCCCATATCCTGCCACGAAGATATAAACTGCGACTGCTTTGAAGTAAGCTTGGTATCGATTCCGAAATCCGCAGCCACCTTGGCTTCAAAGCTTTTTATTTCAGACCTTCGCTTGATTTCGGCGTCTATATCGAGAAAATCAGTAATACCCTTGTCGGCAAAATCACGCGCGACAGTTTCTATGTATCTTGCCGAGGTCTTATCATTATCGCGGCAGTATTCCAGTATAAGAATTATCGCGGGAGGTAAAAATCCGCAGTAGTCTTTAAGGCTTATAAGCATTTCATGGTCGGCGTGCTTAAGCGTTCTGCCAAGAGTCTGCTCTGCTTCGTGGAAAAGCTCCTTAGTTGCGCTGTCGTTATCAAGAATATCCGCGATTTCCTTTGCGGAATAGCCCCTGTGCCAGACCTGTCTTACCGGCTTTTCTGGAGCGGACAGGGGAGTTTCACTGCTGACTGCCTGCACTTCGACGCTATCCTCGCTGATAACTCCACGTTCCTTCCAGAATATAATAGCGTCCGAAAGACTGTCGCCGGATATGCCCAGCCTTTTGCACACGGCTTCCGTATCAAAGCTGTCCGATTCGTTGCTCAAAAGATATATAATAAGCTTCAGCGCAGCAGAATCCGCAAGCCTTATGTAATCGTCAGCAATGTAGCAGGGAAAGCTGAAAAATCTTTTTTTATTGTTAACATTAACCTTGTATCGCACTTATAATCATCCTTAAAAATGTCATTGGAATTATTATAACACACGAACAAACAGTTTTCAACGATATTGCGCAAAAAAATTATCCCGATCGCTTGGCAATCGGGATAATAAAAGGTTATGCACAAAAATCAGTAGTTTTCTTTTCTTACTTCAAAGAAGCTTCCGGGATGAGCGCATACGGGGCAAACGCCGGGAGCCTTCTTGCCGATTACAAGGTGTCCGCAGTTGCGGCATTCCCAGATGGTCTCTTCGCTCTTTTCAAATACCTTCTGCATCTCAACGTTGTTAAGAAGTGCGCGGTATCTTTCCTCATGAGCCTTTTCGATAGCTGCAACGGCTCTGAACTGATAAGCAATCTGAGTAAAGCCCTCTTCCTCTGCAACCTTTGCAAAGCCGTCGTACATATCGGTCCACTCGTAGTTTTCGCCGGCAGCAGCTGCTGCAAGGTTTTCTGCGGTGGTTCCGATGCCGCCAAGATGCTTAAGCCACATCTTTGCGTGCTCCTTTTCGTTGTCAGCAGTCTTCAAAAAGATTTCAGCTATCTGCTCGTAGCCCTCTTTCTTTGCAACGGATGCAAAGTATGTGTATTTGTTTCTTGCCTGAGATTCACCGGCAAAAGCGGTTGCAAGATTCTGTTCTGTTCTGCTGCCTTTAAGTTCCATAATTATAATCTCCTTTTTATAGAATTTTTATGATACGGCGGATTGTCTGCCGCCGAAAATCAACGTTGAATTATTGCTTTTCTCTGCAATCAGGACAAACATAATTAGCATTTACGTCGTACCCGGTAAGCCTTTCACCAAGCTTATCCTCAAGCTCTCCTCCGATATCGGCAATAGGGAAGTCGCTGACCTTGCCGCAGCAGTCGCATATCAGATGACCGTGCGGATAGGTTGATCTGTCGTAGCAATCCGGAAAGCCCTTTTTGGTTATCAGCTTGATTTCGTTATCCTCGCACAGCTTGCCTAAATTTCGGTATACGGTCCCCAAGGCGATATTAGGCATTCTGGCTTTTGCGATATTGAAAATTTCCTCCGCAGTCAAATGTCCGTCAGTTGTTTTTATGATGTTGAGGATAAGTATTCTCTGCTTGGTCATAAACACCTCATTAAGAATAATTCTTAAAAATATAATATCAAAAAAAATAATAAATATCAATAAACATCTCTGTACAAAAGAGCCGTCGGACATATAGCCCGACAGCTCTTAGGTCTTATATGTATTATGG
>USEH01000228.1 GCA_900553675.1 uncultured Ruminococcus sp.
CGCCGCCGTAAACCCAGCTTTCGGGGTTGAGTGGGTCGTCGGACACCATGTAGCACATCGAGCAGATGGAGGGAGCGGGAATCTCGGAATTCAACGGCCAGATGTTTCTTGCTTCCCAGTTGGAGCAGTAGGTCAGGACGTATTTGCCGTTGATATAATTGAGCTCGTTAGCCTCGAAGTGATAGAGCGCGGGGACTACAATTATCTCGCTGTCGAGCGATACCATATCCTCGCCGAGTCTGACAAGGCGGTTGCCGGTTAACCTTGCGCTTTCGGTGGGACTCATGGGGTTGCCGCCGCCGATTGCAAGCCAGCCCACGCCGTTATCGTCTACGACTGCGCCGGGGTCGAAGCACCAGCACACCGGGTCGGAGGCAAGCTCGTTGGTGTTGGGGGCTATAAGAGCGTGACCTATGGGGTCCTCCCATGGACCAAGTGGGGAATCCGATTTAAGAACGCCCACGCCGTTGCCGCTGTTGGCAAAGTAGAGAAAGAACTCGGTCTTGCCATCGGCAGTCTTTCTTGACACAATTGACGGTGCCCATGAGCAGCCTGCCCATGTTGCAATCTTTGTAACCGGAATAATTCCGTGATATGTCCAGTTTACCATATCGTCGGTAGAATAGCAGGCGAGGGTGTTTATCGCGCCGTAGCTGTTTTCGCCCTTGCCGCCCTTAGCGTCAAACTCCTGCTGGTCGTTGGTGCCGTAAACATACAGTCTGCCTTCGTATTCAACCGATGTGGGGTCGCAGAAGAACACGTTTGAGGAGATGGGGTTGTGGTCGCCCACCGGCTTATCGGTTTTAGCCGTCTTGCCGGACGGGGATATGCCGATATCGGCGGAGGGCGTCAGATTCTGTGCGATGGTGAAATCCGACTGAACGGGCTTTGTTCCGCATCCGCAAAGAGAGCCTAAAGCTGTTGCTGCACAAATTAACATAGAAAGTAACCTCTTCTTCATAATAATAATGTCTGCCTTTCATGACAGTCGTCCGTTGACAGGACGCCAAGTGTTTTTATTATACATCACGCGCAGCTTTTCCGCAACTCCTAAAACTAATATGTTATTGATGTATCCAAATTTATTTTAATACTAATTAATGCGTATAATAAATCTTGCCAAAAGATTAAGACTATTAATATTTGCTTAACTTTTCTTAATAATCGTTGACTATGCCGAAAAATCTGATAAAATATCATTAGATTTCAAGCCCAATCCATCTGAAAGCGAATGATTAATTCATGAAAAAATACAAGCTCAAGCTTAAAAACATCCTATTGCTGTTCATTATTCTTGTGATACTTGTTCTGGCGGGATGGTATCTTTCATACCGCTTGAATTACATCCCTCATGGAATGTATACCAATAAGGACTTTGACATAGAAACCTACATAAGCCCCAACGACTGCGACGGCGACGGGGTGGACGACCAGACCGACATTCTTCAGAATGTCCACGCATACGTCGCCACAAATCCCAAATACATGAGCAAATACTACTCTACAGGGTATCCCGATGATGAGTACGGTGTCTGCACAGATGTTGTGGCTCAGGGTCTTTTGGGAGCGGGGTACGACCTGCGCGAGCTTGTGGACAACGACCGCTATGCGCATCCCGAAGACTACGAAGACGAACCTATAGACAAAAATATCGATTTCCGTCGCGTACGAAATCTTTTAATATACTTCCGCCGTCACGCCACCGAGCTTACAACCGATATCTACGACATAGCCGAATGGCAGGGCGGGGATATAGTTGTTTTCGAGGGACATATAGGCGTGGTTTCGGACAAGCGCAACAAAGACGGCATAGCCTTTGTGATACATAACGGTGCTGCCTTCCAGTCGAGCTATGAGCAGGACATATTGGAGAACAGGAAGTCGAAGATTATCGGGCATTTTCGGGTTGGATGACAGATGGAGATATATCAGGTTAGCAGGCTATGTTGGCTTCCTGTTCTCCAGATAAGAGAGAAAAGAGAAGAGAGAAGAGAGAAGAGTTAAGGAATCGCCCACGGCGATGAATCTTAATATGCGGCAAAGCCGCATGGGAAGCCGCTTTGCGGCGTATATGAAAATATCGCCGTCAGGCGATACCTCCACTTTTCTCTTTTCTTTCTTCTCTCTTCTCTTTTCACTTAAGCAATGTGCGTAAAGCGCACAAAGCCTGCACACTTATCTCACTTTCTTACATATGAAACGTGGGTATACCGAACTCCTCCGTCTTCTCCCTCCGCTATTGTCCTGCGGGTGTAAAGACTTGGGTCAAACTTCGGGAAGAACACGTCCGCGCCGGGGTAGGTCATATCTATTTCTGTCAGGATAAGCTCGTCGGCGAGGGGCAGGGCGGCGGCGTAGATGCTTGCACCTCCGAGGATAAAAGCGTCCCCGTTGGCGGCGGCTATGGCTTCATCTAACGAGGATACCACATGCACTCCTTCGATTTTCAGCTCGGTATTCCGCGATATTACAATATTTTCACGCTTGGGCAGCGGTCTGCCGATGGATTCGTAGGTCTTTCTGCCCATTATTACCGTTGAGCCTTGGGTGGTTGTGCGGAAAAAGCGCATATCTCCCGGGAGATTCCACATCAGGGTGTTATCCCTGCCAAGCTCGCGGTTTTTGCCTATGGCGGCGATTAGTTTTATAGACATCAAAAGGCTCCTTTCTTTACTTTGCTGGTTTTATATAGTTTGTATGCTGCTGTCATTATGTGATTTTTGCGGGCTTGCATTGCGTCGCCAGATAAGAGATAAGAGAGAAAAGAGAAAAGTGGATGTGTCGCCTGACGGCGACTTTTTTATGCCGCAAAGCGGCTTTCCATGCGGCTTTGCCGCATTTAAAATC
>USEH01000229.1 GCA_900553675.1 uncultured Ruminococcus sp.
GTAAATGAGTCCTAACACCCAGCTTGTAAAAATTCCATAGAGGATGACCGGCCCTGCGATCGTAAATATCTTACATCCGATTCCAAACACCTGACCCTCTTTTTTGAACTCGATTGCCGGCGAGACTACCGCGTTTGCAAAGCCTGTTATCGGCACCAAGGTTCCCGCTCCGCCATGCTTTGCAACCTTTGGGTACAGCCCCAAGCCGGTAAGCACCGCCGAGAATAAAACAAGCGTCAGCGAGGTCAGCGCGGCGGCTTCGTCCTTTTCAAAGCCCGTTGCCTTGTAAAGCTCCAATATTCCCTGACCTATAAGGCAGATAAGCCCGCCTATAACAAACGCCTTGGGAATGTTGAACCACGATTTTGAAGGCGCGCTGGCGTCGTTCGCCATTTCGTTGTATTGAGAGTTTGATAACTGCATAATCCACCTCGAAAAGCGTAAAATATTCTTGCAATTCCGGGATTTTTGAGATAATCCCGCAAAGCCTTTTCAAGGATAGTCTTTGCACGATATCAAAAATTATTCAAAATAGAAAAGCTCCTCAAACTTTTTATCAAGCGCTATGCATAAAATCAGCGCAAGCTTGGCGGTCGGGTTGAACTGACCTGTCTCTATCGAGCTGATGGTGTTGCGCGATACGCCCACCATCTCGGCAAGCTGAGCCTGAGAAAGCCCTGCTTCAACCCTCGCCTCCTTTAGGCGGTTTTTAAGCTCCAGTTCGGTGTTCATATCACAAATCCAGGAGGGATATAACCCATGCGACTAAAAACAAAGCGGCAGCTATGCCGAACATCACCGCAGTTATAACATTCTCCTTAACCGGCTTGCGCACGGCTTTGCGGATATATAGAGACGCATTTATTACGGCGACAACCAAGTACAGCGCATAGTTCATCCCCTTGCCCATAATCAACTCGACTGCACATAAAACTGCTCCGAGTATAAGCGCAACTGCGGCGGCAACCGAAGCGTCGTTTTTTCCGGCTTCAAGCTCGGCAAAGTCCCTGCCCTTGTTCTCTGACTGTGCCCTTTTCAAAATTTCGTCCTTGGATAATTCACTCATAATCATTACTTCCTTTTCAATGTTTTTAAATAAGCCTTGTGCTCGTTGTTTACGCGATAGCTCTCGCATGCCTTTTGAATCGCCTTGTTGTGCGTCCACAAATCAAGCCGCCCGTCCTCAAAATACCCTATTACCGCCTCGTACTGCTTTGCTAAAGCGGTCGCAAAGTACCACGCGCGCATCATGTTGACGTAATATTCCTGCGACTCCACCCCAGCCACAAGCTGCGGGTATTCCGGCTCGAAGCCGTCGTCAAGATAAGCCCGCATAAGCATTCCTATTCCGTACCGCACGGTGTAGGGCTTGTCAGATGATACCCACCGCCTGACCGCTTCTATCAGCCTTTCGGGGTTCTTAGTCAGTGCCTTGGGTATGCACTGGTCGCAGGTTGCCCAGTTGTCTATATAGGGCAGAAATTCCTCGACCTCGCTAAGACACTTATCATAATCCCGCGTTTTCTCGATTATAAAGGCGTGCAGCTGGTTCTCCTCAAAATATTCGTGAGGGAGTGCCGCCAGAAAATCGCCGATATCCTCACGCTTTGCAAGCTCTGCCGCATATTTTCGCAGCTCGGGCGTCCTCACCCCGATTACCTTGTCGCTATTAACATTCGGTATAAGACTTGAATTGAACTGCTGATACTTATCGTCCCTCATCTCAAACAGCCTTTGCCGTATCTCCTGAATTATCTCCACCGTGTTTCCTCCTTTTTCTCGCCAAGTTTTCTTGTCATGTATTATACACCTGCCAAGTTTTCTTGTCAAGTGTTTTTAATAAAATACATACTTAATCGCACAAAATTATTTGTATTGACAAATATGCGCAAATATTATATACTGTAATTATTCAATTCTCACAAAGAACTTTTTGATATAGAACGGAGTGCTGATATGGACAAGCGTGAGGGATTTATCCCAAAGGAAGATATAGAATTTGAGCGAGAAATCGCCGAGCAGGAGCGTGCCAGCCGCGAAAACGCCGAAAAGCTGGAGGCAGAACGCGCAGAAAACGAAAAAAAGGAGCGCGAACAGTACGAGCGCAAGCTTCAGGATCAGAAAATCGAGCTTGTAAAGCTTAAGCAGGGTGTAATAGATTCCTCCGAAACAGTCAAGGAGCTTCCCAAAGAGGAAATAAAGCTTAGCTTCGGCGAGTGGATTTCAAACGTCTGGTATCGCTCAAAATGGATAATTATCTGCGTGATCTTCGGGGCGTTCGTTTTGGGATATATCGTGTATGACTCTGCAACGCGCGTCGAGCCTGACTTGACCGTTCTTGCCATCTCGGATAATAACGCAATATACGCCCGCACGGCAGAGTTTGAGCATTTCTTTGAAAGCTTTACCGAGGATATCAACGGCGACGGCGAGGTTTACGTGCTGATATATAACATCTCCACCGACTACTCCAACCCCAGCTCGGTGACCTCCTCGCAGGCACAGCTTATGACCCAGCTTCAGTGCGGCGACAATATGATTGTAATTTCGGACGGTACAACCGATTTTGCCGTTCATGACTTTACAGGCGAACTTGAAGGCGATTTTGTAAGCGATAAGGGGATAAAGCTGAACTGCGCCCTCACCCGTGAAAAGCTGAAGTGGGAGGCTATGCCGCAGGAGCTGTATGTCGGTCTGCGCGAGCCTACAAGACTTCTTTCGACGTCTGAGGAGACAATGAAGAAAAACTATGAAACTGCCCTGCCCACCTATATGAAATTATATGACGCGATAGCGGGTAGCGAGAAATAACTATCTTTCAATAGCACAATTAAAAAAGCTTTCCG
>USEH01000230.1 GCA_900553675.1 uncultured Ruminococcus sp.
GGCGTCCGCCGCTGTCTATTCGGCTGAATACAGCAAAATTTGCGGTTGAGGAAATAATATCCGAGCTTGAAGGCGAGGGCGTGTCGGTAACCCTGCGTGATGATTTGGCAGGCTGCGCCGAGCTTGAGGGCTGCGGCTCCTGCGAGAGACTTTCAGCCTATAAAAAGGGAATGTTCCACGTTCAGGACGCTTCATGTCAGATATGCGCTAAGTGCGTCGACGCAAAGCCGGGAGACACCGTTTTAGATATGTGTTCGGCTCCGGGTGGAAAGGCGCTCACAATCGCCGAGCTTATGGAAAACAAGGGCAGAGTTCTGGCGTTTGACCTTCACGCAAACCGCGTAAGGCTGATAGCGCAGGGAGCTAAGCGGCTGGGTCTTGACATTATCGAGGCAAAGACAAATAATGCAAAGGTTGTAAGCGAGGATATACCTCAGGCGGAAAGCGTTTTGTGCGATGTTCCATGCTCCGGTTTGGGAGTTATAAGGCGGAAGCCCGAAATCAAGTATTGCGACAGAACCGCGATTGAGGGGCTGCCAAGCGTCCAGCATGATATTCTTGCCGCTTCGGCGGGATACGTTAAGCCTGGCGGAACCCTTGTATATTCAACCTGCACCTTAAATCGCGCCGAAAACGACAATCAGGCTGAAAGATTCTTAGCCGAAAACAAGGACTTTGAGCCATATATAATAGAAGAATTCGGAAGCTATAAGGTAACGCTAACGCCGGACACCTCCGGTGGAGACGGCTTCTTTATAGCAAGATTCAGACGTAAAAAGTAAAGACGGGTAGTAATTTATGAAGGATATACTTTCTTTGGAGCAAAGCGAGCTTGAAGCGGATATCTTAGCCATGGGCGAAAAGAAATTCCGCGCCTTGCAGATATACCAGTGGCTTCATAAAAAAAGAGCTGCAAGCTTTGACGAGATGTCGAACCTTTCGTCCGAGCTGCGCTTGCGCCTTGCCGAAGAATATTATATCGGAAGGCTGAAGGCGGTAAGGGTTCTTAAATCCAAGCTCGACGATACCGAGAAGTTTCTGTTCGAGCTTTCGGACGGCAACCATATCGAAACCGTACTTATGAGCTACGAGCATGGCGATTCGCTCTGTGTTTCAACTCAGGTCGGGTGCAAAATGGGATGCCGCTTCTGCGCTTCGACCATCGCGGGATATAAGCGAAGCTTAGAGCCGTCTGAAATTCTTTTGCAGCTTTACGAGGCTGAAAGGATATCGGGGCGGAAGGTATCGAGCATAGTTTTAATGGGAATAGGCGAGCCGCTTGACAATTTCGACAACGTTGTAAAGTTTCTGAAAATACTTTCAAGCGAGCAGGGAACAAATATGAGCCTGCGACACGTTTCGCTTTCCACTTGCGGTCTGGTAGACAGGATATACGATCTGGCGGCACTTGATCTGGATCTGACGTTATCCATCTCGCTCCACGCGACCAACGATAAAAAACGGAGCGAGCTTATGCCGGTGAACAACCGGTATCATATAGACGAGCTGATGAAGGCGTGCTACGATTATTTTGACAGGACAGGACGCAGGATATCCTTTGAATACGCCCTTATAAACGGCGAAAACGATTCGTATGAAGATGCCGAGGTGCTTGCAGAGCTTGTTAAAAAGATGCCGTCGCACGTTAACATTATACCGGTAAACAAAATAAAGGAACGCTCGTTTACCTCGGACAGGGGAGCGGCGCAGAAATTTGCAAGGCTTTTAACCGGTCTTGGAGTTAATGCGACTGTAAGAAGAACCCTTGGCTCGGATATAGACGCCGCCTGCGGTCAGCTCAGGCGGGAATACGAGATTTAGCATTTTGAGATGTCAGCGCACAGCGGACAGATTAGTATAATTTATATTGCAGCTTCGGAGGCGATAGGCTTGTTTGTAACAGGTAAAACAGACATAGGAAAATTCAGAAAAGAAAATCAGGACAGATTCCGCCTGAGTATGCTATCAGACGACAGTGCCTTTGCCGTCGTGTGTGACGGTATGGGAGGGGCGGCTTCCGGAGGGCTTGCAAGCGATATCTCCGCAAACGCGGTTTATGAAAGGATCCAGCTGAGCTTCCGAAGCGATATGGAGCCTAAAAGCATAAAGTCACTGCTGCTGTCCTCTATTTCAGCGGCGAATACTCTTGTTTACAACAAAAGCAAGGCAAGCCCCGAAAACGAGGGTATGGGAACCACCTGCGTATGCGCGGTGATACATAACGGTCTTTGCTGCATTGCAAGCGTGGGCGATTCGAGGGCGTATATTCTGAACGAATCGGGTATAACCCAGATAACCAGCGACCATACCATGGTTGAATATCTTCACTCCAAGGGACTTATAGACGAATCGGAGATGAAGGTTCACAGAATGAAGAACGTTATAACCCGCGCTGTAGGAGTGGACGAAACCGTTGAAGCCGATTATTTCGAGCTGGATGTTCATCCCGGAGAGTATATACTTATCTGCACCGACGGTCTGACAAACTATGTGAGCGACGAGGTTATTTTCGGAACGGTTTACCACCAGCCGCTGGAGCAGGCGGCAACCGAGCTTGTTGAAAGAGCAAATTCCCTTGGCGGCAAGGACAATATAACAGTAGTTCTGGCTGCGATGTAGTTTTATAAGGAAGTGATAAGCATGGAAGACAATATGATAGGCATGAAATTGGACGGAAGATATGAAATCACCGAGCGCATAGGCGTGGGCGGAATGTCCGACGTTTATAAGGGCAGAGATATTATGGAGGGCAGAACCGTCGCCGTTAAGATATTAAAGCCGGAGTTTTGCTCGAACGAGGAATTTGTAAGGTGCTTCAGAAACGAAAGCAAGGCGAT
>USEH01000231.1 GCA_900553675.1 uncultured Ruminococcus sp.
CGGAGCCGCAGGCGACCGTAAAATCGGCGGGATTTATGACAGTTCCGGGCTGTCCGCTTGCTTTTAGCTTTTCGCACCTGTATATTTTTAGCTTTTTGCCGTCGACAATGCAGGTGGCGCAGGGCCAGTCTGAAAGCCCCTGAATTTTATTGTAGACCTCTTCGCAGGAAACGCTGAAATCTATCGGACACATTTCCTTTGACAGCATCGGAGCGTAAGTAGCCTCGGCTTCGTCCTGCTTTATCGGCGTGATTTCTCCGGCTTTAAGCCCCGCAAGGGTCTTTAATAGAAGCTCTGCGCCGACTGCGGAAAGTCGGTCGAAATACTCCGCGGCGGTTTCGAGATTTTCCACCTTTACCGCCTGTTTTAAAAGCATATCGCCGGTGTCCAATCCCTCTGCCATCAGCATTGTAGTTATTCCGCCATATTCGTCGCCGTTGAGGACAGTCCACTGAATCGGAGCCGCTCCGCGATATTTTGGCAGAAGCGAACCGTGAACGTTCACGCAGCCTAATTTTGGAATCGAAAGCACCTCCGGCGGGAGTATCTTGCCATACGCCACAACCACGATAACATCAGGGTCAAGCTCTTTAATTATGGGGGTGTACACCTCCGTCTCCCTCTTTAAAGAGGCGGGCTGGTACACCTTTATATCATGCGCCAAAGCAAACTCTTTAACCGGAGAAAATGCAAGCTTATTTCCCCTGCCCTTGGGCTTATCGGTCTGGGTGAAAACCGCCGCTATCTCCTCGCCGCTTTCATACAGTGCTTTCAGCGATGGAACGGCAAAATCCGGCGTTCCCATAAAAACTATTTTCATATATTACCATGCCTTTCCGCAAGCACAAATCAGTTATCGGTAAAACTTAATCTCCGTCCTTCTCGTCCTCTTCGACATACGGAGCCTCGATATTGTCAGGAAGCGTAATGCCATCTAAATGGTTGAGCTCGTGGCATACGCATCTTGCAAAAAGGTCGCTAACCTCGCGCTCGTACTCGTTTCCGAACCTGTCCTGCGCCTTGAACTTAACCGTTTTGGGGCGGGTGACATAGCCATAAAGCTCGGGATATGAAAGACAGCCCTCGGTGCCATACTGAGTTTCCTCAGACTGCCATGTTATTTCGGGATTGATAAGCTCGATATATTCTTCGCCGACGTCGATTACCACTGCCCGCCTTATTATGCCCACCTGCGGGGCGGCAAGTCCTACTCCTTCCGCCTTGTACATGGTTTCCTTCATGTCATCTAAAAGCTGATGAAGTCTTGAATCGAACTTTTCTACCGGCTTGCATTTTTTTAAAAGCACCGGATCGCCGTCGGTTACTATTTTACGAAGTGCCATTGTTTTATTACGTCCTCTCTATTACTATATTAACATTGTCCTGTAATTATTATTATGTTCACAATCCGTTGATATCCGCATATACCCTTACATTGGCAAAACTGCGGTTTTTAGATGCCGCCGTCAGCATTTCTGCCATAAACGAGCGGAAATTTTTTGACGCTCTGCATTTTATGGTGAGTGCGTATTTATGTCTGCCATTTATTCTGCCATATCCCGATTTTGCGGGACCTAAAACCCTCAGCGGAAATTTATCATTGATATTTTGCAGACCCGCGCGCATCATCTCAACAAATTCGTTTGCTGCGCGCAAAGCGTCCGCTTCAAGGGTGGAGCTGAAATACACCGAGCAGATGTCGCAAAAAGGCGGATATATCATCTCGCGGCGCAGGGCTATCTCTCCGGCGTAAAAGCCCTTGTAATCCTGCCGTGAGGCAAGCTCTATTATGTGATGATCCGGAACAAAGGTTTGTATATATGCAACAGCCTCCTGCTCACCTCTGCCGCCTCTGCCGCAGACCTGAGTCAACAGCGAAAACGTCCGCTCAAAGCTTCGGTAATCGCCTGCAAACAGCGAGCTGTCAAGCGATATCACCCCGACGGTTGTCACCTTGGGAAAATCCAAACCCTTTGCTATCATCTGGGTGCCGACCATTATATCGTAATCCCCGCGCTCAAAGGCGGAGAATTTTTCTTCGTATGCATATCGCGAACAGGTGGTATCAGCATCCATCCGCAAAACTCTTGCGTCGGGGAAGAACTTGGCAAGCTCCTCTTCTAAAAGCTGGGTTCCTAAACCCGAAAGCCTTACGCTGTCCGACCCGCAATCACGGCATTTGCCGCCGAATGTCTCATAATACCCACAGTAATGGCACATCAGCTTGCCGTTTGACTTATGATATGTCAATGGGATAAGGCATTTCGGACACTTTATTGCCGAGTGGCACTTCAGGCAGGTTGCGGTTGTATTGTATCCGCGGCGGTTTAAAAGAAGTATCGACTGGTTGCCTTTTCCCATTTCCTCACGGATGCGCCGCACCATATCCTCACAGAAAATGCTTTCGTTGCCGTTTTCCGCTTCGGTTATCATATCTGCAACTACCACCTGCGGAAGCTTTGTATCGCCGTAGCGGTTTTTAAGCTCAAACAGGCTGAATCTTCCGCTTTTTGCGTGATAATAGCTTTCGAGCGACGGTGTTGCCGAAGCAAGAAGCAAAACGCAGTTGTGCGTTCCGCAGCGCTTTATTGCAACGTCGCGCGCGTGATATCTTGGCGAAGCCTCAGATTTGTAGCTTGGCTCGCCCTCCTCGTCCATGATGATTATTCCTATATCCGAAAGCGGTGCGAACACCGCGCTTCTGGTGCCGATGACTATTTTAGCGTCTCCCCGACGAATTCTTTTAAATTCGTCCAGCCGCT
>USEH01000232.1 GCA_900553675.1 uncultured Ruminococcus sp.
CAAGCCGCCTTGAAAGAACGCTGCACACCGCAGATTTGCCGCTTCCCGGCATACCTATTAAAACTATATTTCTGAGTTCTCGCGATAGACGGCATTCGATATAGTCAATAAGCTCGTCATCAAGGCTGATGTCTCTGAAAAGCTCGCTCGACTTTTTTGCCTGAGCCACCAGCATATGCAGCCCGCTTTTGTGCGGGATTCCTTTTTCCTCCGCCTGAAGAATAATTTTAGTGCGCAGAGGGTTGTAAACAATGTCTAAAACGCCCTTGCAGCTTGGAAAATCGTCGAGATCAACTGCCGCTTTGCCATTATTGGGATACATCCCCACCGGCGTTGTGTTGACTATTATTTCAGCGTCGGCATGCTTGGAAATATTGGAATAGTTGTTCTCTCCGCTTCGGCTGATAACGGTAACCTCCGCGCCCATTGCTTCAAGAACCGCGCAGATAGTAACACTTGCCCCGCCGCTTCCCAAAACTATGGCTTTCTTTCCGCTAACGTCTATTCCGGAGCGCTCAACCATGCTCATAAAGCCGTAATAGTCGGTGTTGTAGCCGTAAATCTTGCCGTTTCTGCGAACGAGCGTGTTGGCACTTCCCAACTTGCGGGCAGTGTCCGAAAGCTCGTCGCAAAGCGATGCCGCAACCATTTTATAGGGGATGGTGACGTTTATTCCGTCCCACCTGCCGTTTTTTATGAAGTCTTCAACCTCATCCGGCGATTTTTCGTAGAGCTTGTATTCATAATCGCCCAAAAGAGCGTGTATCTGGGGCGAATAGCTGTGACCCAGATGCTCGCCCAAAAGCCCCGAGCGCAGGCGTGGTTCACGAGTCCTCATATGATTTCACTGTAGCTGCCGAGGTAGTTGTATTCCTCGCAGATGTCGTCAAGCTCGCTCATGAGCTGTAAAAACTCGGGAGAATAAACCGGCGCGTCGAGGTCGAAATAGAACATAAACTCAAATTCGCGCTCGGGTATCGGGCGGCTTTCAAGCTTTGAAAGGTTGATTCCCAGCGCGTACAGTCTCGAAAGAAGCTTGTAAAGCGAGCCGGGCTTATCCTCCAATACCGCTAAAAGGCTGGTGCGGTCTGCACCCGGGTATATCTCCAGATTCTTTGAGATGCAGATAAAGCGGGTGTAGTTGTTGTCCTTGTCCTGAACGCTTGGCTTCAGGCACTTAAGACCGTAAAGCTTCATGCACTCGCGGGAGGAGAGCGTTGCAATGTCGTTTCTGTCCGACTCGGCAACCATTCTTGCCGCAACCGCGGTATTCTCGCAGGGGATAATCTTGACTCCCTTAAGAGAGGAAAGGAACTCCGAACACTGGGTTATCGCCTGCTGGTGGGAATATATCTCCTTGATATCGGACAGCTCTGTTCCCGGCTTTACAAGCAGGTTGTGGTCAACCTTAAGGCGGATGCTTCTTACGATGCTGAACTTATACTTTGTCATCAGGTCGTAGACGGAATTAACCGAGCCTGCGGTGCTGTTTTCAAGCGGCACAACGCCGTATTTGCAAAAGCCCTTGTCGACCGCCGAGAACACGGCGTCGAAGTTGGAGAAGTACATTATATTTGCGCTCTTGAAAAGCTTGTCGCAGGCGATCTGGGCATACGCGCCCTCAACGCCCTGACAGGCAACCGAGGTTCTTTCGGGGAACAGCTTGGGGGTCTCGTTTATTGCCCGGGAAATGGAATCCGCAAGTTCGCTTCCAGCGCCGATAAGCTTGTTCTGATAGCTTCTGCTCAGCTCGAAAATCATCGAATAAAGCAAAGAGGTGTACTCCGAAAGCTCCTCAGGAACTTCGGTAACTACCTGCTTAAGCTTTTCGCGCTCGCGGCGGACGTCCAGAACCGGAAGTGAATTTTCCTTTTTGAACTCGGCAATTTTTGCCGACACTCCCATCCTCTGAGCAAAAAGTTCAACAAGCTTATCGTCGATTTCGTCTATCATTTTTCTGTAATCGTCTCTGTTCATTATAATCTTTCCTTTCGTACTGTCAAGCCTGATTCTATATATCTGCGGAAAATCCCGCTAAATTTCTCTTTTGCGCGACAAAAGCGTGTCGTAAACCGCGATTGCAGCCGCCGCTTCTATGCATGGCACCGCTCTTGGGACTATGCAGGGGTCGTGCCTTCCGTTTATAATAAGCTCCTCAGGCTGCAAGCTGCCTAAATTAACGCTCTGCTGAGGCTTTGCGATAGACGGTGTTGGCTTGATTGCCGCCCTGAAGATAAGCGGCATACCGTTGGTTATTCCGCCTAAAATTCCGCCGCAGTTGTTGGTTAAGGTGACAATTTTGCCGCCCGATACCGAGTATTCGTCGTTGTTCTCGCTTCCATAAAGCCTTGAAGCTTCAAAGCCCGCGCCGAACTCAATTCCCTTTACCGCAGGAATCCCGAACACTATTTTTGCGATTCTGTTCTCCATACCGTCAAACATTGGGTCGCCAAGTCCTACGGGAAGTCCTAAAACCTTGCACTCGATGATACCGCCGACCGAATCGCCGTTTTGCTTTGCCGAAGCAATGCACTCCTGCATTTTCCTGCCCTGCTCGTTGCTGACCGTCGGGAACTCCTTGTCGGATGTGGACACGTTAAGCTCGCCGCAGTCCTCAATGTCCTTTATATAGGCAATGCGTGAGATTACCGTTATCCCCTGCTTTTCAAGCTGCTGGATTGCTATAGCACCGGCTATGCACAAAGGAGCCGTCAGCCTTCCCGAAAAGTGACCGCCGCCTGCGTAATCCT
>USEH01000233.1 GCA_900553675.1 uncultured Ruminococcus sp.
TTCCTCCGTGGTTTCTGGCGGCGAACAGCCGACAGAAACAACTCCGCCCTGCCGCCACATGAAACATAAAACCCGCACCAAAGCAGGTGGGTAATCTCCCGGAAGTCTCTCGCTCCCTTCGTCCGCCGCATACGCGGTCAGGAGGTCTGCAGTCCTCAATCCGGAGTCCGATTCCCTTATAATATGTGTTGGATTATAAAATCATGCTTAATCGAACAGGGCAGAAAAGTATTTTATTTTTTAGGGGATACGCTCTCAGGCATTTCCGTGGCAGTGATCGCAGCCGCATCCGCAGTCGTCGTCTTCACATTTGCAGCAGTCATCTTCACATCCGCAGTCGTCCTCTTCCATCTCGGCGTACATCTCTTCGATGCGCTTTAAGAAGATAGCTCCGATACGCTCGTACTCGTCGTCATCGTCGATGGTTACAAGCATCTCTTCGTTGTCAACATAATCGGATTTTAAAATGACCAGCTCGCCGTCACTCTGGATAAGATCGTCGGGGTTTTCAAAGTAGGGGACCATGGCGTAGTACCTTTCGTCGCCCTCGACGTAGGTATCGATAAGCTCGAAGGTCTGCTCCTTGCCGTCTTCGTCGCTCAGAGTGTAAAGCTCGGGGGTGTAATCTTGCTCGTTAAAATTATCCATAATATCTGCAATTCCTTTCGGGATATAGTTTGTCACGTTTGCATTGAATTATTACGCTAATATTATATACGATTCCTCTTATAAAGTCAATGGTTTTAAGCAAAAGAAAAAATAAATAAAAATATTGAAAAAAGTTTAAAAAACCTATTGACAAATCACAAAAAGTATGGTATAGTGTAATCACAGAAGAGAGATAAAGAAAAGCCGAGGAGGCAAAAGCCAAGTGGCTTAAAAAACTAAGGGAGAGGGTTCCAATGAAGAGGTAATCGCTTTAAGCAACTACCCAAACATCATAGGCTGGCAAACAAATAACAATCTGTGCCTGCGGCAAAAGCTGATAAAAAACTTAAGCCGTCAGGGGTTTACCAAAAGGATCTGATTTCTATGAAAGCTGCACGAAGCGGAACTAACTAACCAAAATCTATATAGAAAGGCGTGAGTCCGGCAATCTGTGCATAACCTTAAAGAAGTCAAACTCGGCTTCAACGTTTTTAAAAGATAATCAGCCAACCGATCCGACTTGAACATCGAAAGAGTGATTCTTATGTGGGCTAAAAGTCCAAACATTTAATCAAGTAAGCAGAAAGGTAATGAGTCCAATGGGCTATATAAAGCTGTAAAATTTAAGACGTTGCAAAGCGATTGATATATAACCCCAAGCAGTAGTCACTGCAATAAAATATAAAGGATTGATTCCAATGAAAATGTACGGAACCAATATCAGAACTTAGCAGTGAAAGGGTGAGTCCAAAGTACAATTTGGAATAAGTGAAATGAAGAAAAGGCTCGCCACTTGAAACGCGGCAGACCGAATAGTTTCACAAAAAAATTGAATAGCAACAGGGAGCGAGTAAAATCCGCTCCCTTTTTTGTGATATGCGCGATTAACTTGTGGCGAGCTTGCCGATGCCACGGCAGGCTCATATTTCAGAGCCTGCCGTGTGAAACACAATGCTTACTGTGCAAGCGGATTCCAATAAAGAATTTTCAAGTATGCTATAGAGTCTTCGGTTACCTCGTCGCCGTTGTAGCAGAGTTCTATGTCTGTGCCTTCGGGTATCTTTTCAAGCGAATAGCCCTGCACTATTTCTGTGCCTGTGGAGTAGGTGATTAAGGGACCTATCCGTTTGTGTAAAACATACTCTTCGCCGCTGTCTTTGTCGAGGAAGTATATTTGCTCATCTTCTTCGGAAGTCAGCCTTTTTTCTATGGTTCTGCCATTACCTTCAGGTCGCAGGGGATAATCTTTTCTATTCTTGCATTGCCTTCCACAAAGCGGACTATAAAGAACTCCTCCCGCGGTTCCTCCGCGTTGTCGCGATATTTAAGACTGTAGCTCGCCTTGTACACTCCGCCGTGACCTTCAAGCATATTGCCCTTGCCTATGCCGTAGAAGGCAAGTCCGCCATATTCAAAGGCTTCGGCAATCTCACTGATTTCGCATTCCATTACATCGCCTATCACCTGAGCCTCGAGGTACCGCGTGATAACGTCGCTCGGCTCAAAGCAGTCGTACTGAATATCATAGGTATGCTCCCAAAAATCGAAGGTTATGCGGATGTTGTTGTCGGGACTGTAAAGATAATCGCTATAGCTGCTCAACGAAGCGTCCGAACGCAGGCTTTGAGAGGCAAGCGGTGATTTATCGGCAGTCAGCGGCTCGCCCATGACAATAAACCTTTCCTTTTCATCAAATGAGAAAATATGCGAGGTATTGTCGATATTTGAGTTGAATATAACCAGCGGACGTTTTAAATCCTTTACAATAAGATAGCTGTCAAGTTTGTCTGAATCGAGCACGTAGTTTTCGCCGGGGAGAATCATGCTGCCGACGCGATTAGTTCCGTTCGTAAACATAAGCTCTAACCGTGAAACATATATCTTGTTGTCGTTTCTTTCACTGTCTACAAACGCCTTTTGTGCGACAAGACCGAATCGGTAATCGCCGCAGGTTTTTATGCTCAGGCAGATGCGGTCCTCGGCTCCGGCATATGATAAAGCCTTGTCGGATTTGATATCCGGTATGTAGCCCGTACCCGAGTTTAGCAATTGGTTGATGTTTGTACCCTCCATCGGCATAGGCTTCTCC
>USEH01000234.1 GCA_900553675.1 uncultured Ruminococcus sp.
GCGTGGGTGACTTTGTCGCCCGGACGCGTAAGCGTCCAGACCTCCGCTGCCCCGGACTGCTGTGGGCGCGCCTCCCTTTGAGCGAACTTCGCCAAACCATCGCCCGATTCCTATTACCTATTGCATTTTTTCCAAATAGGCAGGCATTTATCCTGCCTATTATGCGACTGCTCCTCTATTCCACCCCAGCCTTAAGCGAATCAACAACCGCCTTGAACCAATCCGTCTCGCGGTATTTGTCGAGCATACTGTTTTCAAGCTCTGCCAACGAGCGTTCGCAGTCTGTACCCTCGCCGTTTGTGGATATATTCGCCGTATCACCGGTCAAGCCGTTAAGCATGGTGCAGGTGTAGGCGTATTCGCCGTTAAGACTGTCATACTGGCGCGAGAATCGGGCGAGCTGCTCAAGATGGTATCTTACCTTGTCCTCGGCTCCTTCCTGATTGGCGTATCCCATGGCAAGCCAGCAGTGACGCAGGGATGCTCGGGTTGCATAGAATCCATAAAAGCCGTCGTCAAACAGGACTTCCAGCAGCTTCAGATAGAACTCGTGCTGCGTTCTTCTGCTTACGGATTTCAGCTTTAAGGCACACCCGCCGATTAAATCAATGTAATCAAGTATCATTCGCTTGTTGTAATTTTCACCCTCCTCACCTTTTAAAATGTCCGACATAAGACTTTGCTTCGAGCAGTACATATCGCTTCCCATATTGGCATATTCCTTTGCTTTTTCGATGTCGCCAAGGTCTTTGTATGAGTAGCAAAGCTCCTGAATTGCTATGTCGCGAAGGTCTTGATTTTTGGATTCTTTTAGTATCCGCTCTTGAAGCTTTATTACCTCTTTTATCTGCTCGTCGTTCCTTTCACTTTGGAAAGAAATCGCGCGTGCAAGCTTTGAGATAACAAGTTGCTCGTTCGGAAACTCCTTAAGAGTCTCCCGCCAAAGAGCCACCTCCTCGGGGATTTTGCCGATGTTTCTGAGCTTCTGGCTTTCGGCTTCATACCAATCAAGCCGTTCCTGCTTGCGGATTTCACCGACCCCAAGCAGATCGTCCACCGAGACGTTATAATACGCCGCAATTTGCGGCAAAAAGGTGATGTCGGGGTAGCTTTCTGCCCTCTCCCACTTGGAAACGGACGGCACGCTTATCGACAGATACTCCGCTAAATCCTCCTGCGTGCAGCCCTTTGCGGCACGCAGCTCTTTTAATTTTTGTGCGATTATGATTTTCATAGTAGCCTCCGAAAATATTATTGAACCCGCGTGTTCTGATTATATTTTATCGGATAGCGCAAAGATTTGCAAGAACCGATTAAGCAACTTGCGGGCAAAAAATTTAACCGTAGGGCAATTTTTACTTTTTTGCGAGATGTGCTTGCGGTATTGCTATCACACCATCGTATAAGATTACTAATTCTATCGGCGCATACATCAATTACATTGTATATTATTTTATGATAAGATACCTTGACAGCCAAGGTATCTTATGCTATAATAAGCTCACGATAAGGGGGAGTGATCGAATGTCTATAGCATCCGAGCTGATACGGGGTCGGGTAGATGCGGTTATACTTGCCAATCTCATGAATAGGGACAGCTATGGTTATGAGATCAACAAGGCAATCCTGCGGAAATCTTCGGGCAAGTATGAACTCAACGAAGCAACACTTTATACTGCCTTTAAGCGTCTTATCGATATGGGCTATATCAATACCTACTGGGGTGAGGGCGATATCGGAGCGCGGCGAAAATACTACAAAATCACCGCCGACGGCAGGCAGGCATATCAAAGAATGCTTGCCGAATGGCAGGAAGCAAAAAACCTGATGGACAATATATTATCAATAGAGGGAGAAGCTTAAAACCTTACGGTTTTAAGCAGCAAATTTGCCCCTTTCGCGCCAAACGGCGGCGCGAATTTTGTCGCGCTGAGGCGCGGCAAAAGCGGGACAAATTTGAACCTGAATAAGAGGAAAGGAAGCAATTAATATGGAACAGCGCATTCGTAACTATGTAAACGAAATATTCAAAAACGCCCCCAAAACCCCGCAGGCGGAGGAGGTAAAGAACGAAATCTTGGGCAACACCCTTGAAAAGTACAACGAGCTTAAAGCCGAGGGCAAGGACGACGAAACCGCCTTTACCATAGCAATATCATATATCGGCAACGTGGATGAGCTTATAAACGCCTACTCCAATGATAATGACGCGGTTATCCTGCGGGAGAGCTATCAACGGCACCGTGCGCGTCAGGCACTCCTTTTGTCCATAGCCGTCGCGCTTTATATAATGTGCGTCCTTCCCATAATATTATTGCAGGACGAAAAGGGCGTTGTTTTAATGTTTATAATGATAGCGGTTGCAACCGGACTTATCATCTATCGCTCTTCGACAAATAAGTTCTACACCTACAGCGGATCGGACGGTCCCACTGTCGTAAAGTACACCGCGCCGTCAACCATCGAGCAGAAGAAAAGAAAGCTTTTAAGAAAGAACATTTCCAGCGCAATGTGGTCGTTGATAGTCGCGCTTTACCTGATAATAAGCTTTTTAACCGGCGCATGGCATATAACATGGATAATTTTCCTTATCGGCGGAGCGGTGGACAGTCTCTTAAAAGCGGTGTTCGACTATAAGGAATGGAACGATTTGGAGGGTGAAGAAGATGAAAAATAGTGCGATTGTAAGAATAGTAATCTGGTCGGCGGTGATAGTATTCCTTATAGCCGCGG
>USEH01000235.1 GCA_900553675.1 uncultured Ruminococcus sp.
CCAGTGGACTGTTTTAGCGTGGGAGACCCTCGCCGGGGGTCTCCCGATGGATGTGCGGAAGCACATCCATGACTGCACTCGGTAGTAGCTCAAAACCGCACCTTGATATATATCAACTGTATAGTCAAAAAACCAAGAGGTCAGACCATCCAGCCCGACCTCTGAAATTATACCATAATGTTATACTTCGTAATCCTCGCAAGCCTTAATAAGCTTAACGTCCACCAAAGCGTCCACCGCGATTCCGTCAGCCTCATACTCCTCCGAAAAGACGTTTCCGTCCTCCCTGATTTTAGCAATCAGTCCAGCCTGTGCAAACGGAATTTTAAGCTTCATACGCTTTGCAGTCTCCGGAAGCGCACTTGATATTGCCCGCAAAAGCTCATCAAAGCCCACTTTGTTCTTTGCGCTTATCATTACCGTATTTTCGGGAGCAGAAACCCCCTCCGGCAGCAAATCGCACTTGTTCATCACCGTAACGACCGGTATTCCCTCACAGCCGAGGTCGTGGAGCAGCTCTTCGGTGACATTTTTCTCGGTCTCTGCATACTCGCTCGAAGCGTCCATGATGTGCAAAATCACATCTGCGTTTGCCGCCTCTTCAAGGGTGGACTTAAACGCCTCTACAAGATGGTGCGGCAGCCTTGATATCAGCCCTACCGTGTCAATAAGCGTAACGCTTCTGCCGTCGGGCAGGAGTATCGCGCGGGAGGTTGTCTCCAATGTTGCAAACAGCTTGTTTTCGGCAAGCACTCCGGCATCTGTGAGGGCATTTAAAAGCGTTGACTTTCCGACGTTCGTATACCCCACAATAGCAGCGGTGAGAACGCCGTCCTTCTTGCGCCGCCTGCGCTGATTCTCGCGCCGCGCGGTGATTTCCTTAAGCTCCGCTTCGAGATATCCTATCCGCGAGCGGATGTGCCGCTTGTCGGTTTCGAGCTTGGTTTCGCCGGGACCGCGGGTTCCTATTCCTCCTCCAAGGCGGGAAAGATTTATTCCCATTCCGGCAAGTCGCGGCAGCCTGTAGCGGTTCTGCGCAAGCTCAACCTGAAGCTTGCCCTCCTTGGTGGTCGCCCGCTGGGCGAAGATATCAAGAATAAGCATGGTGCGGTCGATGGTGTGCACATTGATAACTTCTTCGATATTACGTATTTGTGTGGCGGTAAGCTCGCAGTCGAAGATCACCTGATCGATTTCCATATCGCGGCAGGGGTCTGCCATCTCCGAAAGCCTGCCCGAGCCTATGCAGGTCGCACCGTCGTAGGATGGGCGTTTCTGGGTGACTACCGCCGCAACCTCCGCTCCGGCAGTGTCGCAAAGCTCGGAAAGCTCGGCTATCGAGCGTTCGGTATCGTATTCGCCCGTATCGACCGACACGAGCATAACTCTGGGTTTTTCAATCATATTTTCAGTCATAAGTTTATTCCTCCATGCGTTTGACAGTAAATCGGAGTTGTTGTTAAAACGCTTATCTTATGACCGATTTTTCACAAGAAAGCGTTTATTCTGCTGAACGAATGCGCACTTTATTCATCCCCCTTAAATTATTTTATATAAACAGCTCCAACGGCGGACGGTAAAGCGCCTGCCGTTGGGAGATATATAATCTTAGTCTTTTATCTTATTTTATATATTCTACGTAATAATCCTCCGCCTGATCATAATAATATATGTGTTCGCCGTCTAAGGATATCGCATAGTCTCCGGCGAGCCTGTCTTCCAGCCCATCTACATTTTCGTTATAGCGGAAGGTAAAATTATACACACTTTCGATGCGGAAATTCTGACCGTCATAGATTCTGATTTCCTGTGCATTATGATTTGTACCCTCATCATCTATATACGTATCCATGATTTCGGGAGCGTCAGACATACGTTCGAGAAGCTTTGCTTTTGCCTCATCATAGGTGCTCCACCGCCCAAAACCACCGCACAAACTACAGCTACAGCGATAATGACAATCAGCCCGACTGCCAACAATACTTTTTTGCTCATAACAATATCTTCTTTCCCGATTAATATAACAGCCCCTTATGCTCTTCAAGCCCGAGCATAAGATTCATGCACTGAACCGCCGCGCCCGCTCCGCCCTTGCCCAGATTGTCGTATCTGGCGGCGAGCATGCATATGTCGTTGTCCCCGAAGACGTATATCTGCATCTTCTGCGAGCCTGCCATGCCGTTGGCGTCCAGAAATCCGTTGAGGTCGGCAGGCGAGCTGTCGAAGCACATAACGTCTATAAAAGGCTCGTTTTCGTATGCGCGCACAATGTATTCCCATACCTGCCTTGAATGGAGCCGCTTTGAAAGAGTCCTTAAATGAAGCGGAACGCAAACCGCTATGCCGTTGCCGTAGTCCCCTATCATGGGATTTATTGCAGGACGGTAGGAGATTCCGCAGGCGTGCATTATTTCCTTCTGAACCATCATGTTCTGGTCGAGCCCGTATATTCTCACCGAGGAAAGCCCCTGCGGGCGCTTAGGGTCTTCATACATATTTATCATGTTCGTTCCGCCGCTTGAATATCCCACTACCGACTGTATTATTATGGGATGATAAGGCGGCACGATTTTCGCCTTTACAAGCGGATTGAGTATCAGCGAGGCTCCTGTCGAGATTGTTGCCGGCAGGGCGGTGTATCTTGAAACAGCTATCCTGCGGCGCTGCTCCGGCGAAAGCTCGGGCAGACCGTAAGCCCAGTTGGGGGCAAGCCTGTAGGC
>USEH01000236.1 GCA_900553675.1 uncultured Ruminococcus sp.
CAGACACTTTTTAACGGAAAATAAGTATAAAAAGGAGACGATAATATGGAAACTGTAAGAGAACAGCTTGTAAAGCGACCGGCACAACAATCAGACATTTTTGTAAAATACGGCTCATGGGCAGGGGCGGCTATCCTTATCTTTGCGGCGTTTATGCTTCTTGTGCCGCTTGGTGGATTGTTTGTAGTGGCGGCGACCCTTTTGACCATGCTGATTTTGTGGGGAGCCTACTATATTTCCGGGCTTGTAAACGTTGAATACGAATACTGCATTGCAGGCGCGGAATTTTCAGTGGACAAGATTATTAACCAGTCAAAGCGCAAGACACTTTGCTCCTTCAATCTTAAAAGTGCTGTTGGCTTTTACAAAACCAAAAAGCAGATTTCGGACGCTACTGTTATCAGCGCGGAGAGCTATGGCGATGTTTACACGATCGAATACAACGACCCCAAGTACGGCAGAACCATAGTATACTTCTCGCCGGACGAACGCACCCTTGAAATGATAACCCCCTACCTTCCCAGACTGTCATGAATGTAGGAATCGATTCTATCGAGATTTCAAGAATAGAAAAAAGCCTTGAAAACAAAGGCTTTCTTGAAAAGGTATTTTCAGCGGAGGAAATTGAGTTTTTCAATAGCAGGAATATGCGGGCAGAGAGCATCGCGGCGAATTTCGCCGCCAAGGAGGCTTTTTCAAAGGCTTTGGCAACCGGAATTCGCGGCTTCTCATTAAACGAGATATCCGTCCTGCGGGACAGGCTTGGCGCGCCTTATATTAAGCTGAGCGGTAAAGCTCTTGAAGCCGCAAAGGGTCTCAGATTTAAAGTTAGCATCACCCACACCAAAACCGTTGCAAGCGCAATAGTACTGGCGATTGACGAGGTAAACGTATGACCGGAATATCATGGAAGGCTATAAGAGCCGGCGAAAAGCTTGCGGAGGCAGAAAACATCCACATATCACAGGCTATAAAGCCGGACGGTGGAGATATCATGCCTGTTGCGCGGGAAGATATTTTTAGCCTTATTAAAAAACGCCCTCTGAACTCTCACAAAGGGGTGTTCGGAAGGCTTGTTATTATTGCAGGGTCGGACAGATTTCCGGGTGCCGCGCAGATTGCCTCAATCGCAGCCCTGCGCTCGGGAGTGGGGCTTGTCAGGGTATTCTCAACCGAGAAAGCCTGCATGGCTCTTTCAATCAGCGCAAAGGAAGCAACGCTTTTCCCCTGCCCTGCCGACGATAACTGCTTTATGGTGGCGGACAACAGAGTTACAAACGGCTTGCGCGACGCATTAAGCTCGGCAAGCGCGGTTCTTATCGGCTGCGGGCTGGGGGTCACCGAAAATACTCTTAAAATTCTTGAAACGGTAATAGAAAATGCAATTTGTCCCATAATTATTGACGCGGACGGAATAAACCTTGTCTCGGGTCGCATAGAATTACTTAGAAAAGCTAAGAAAGAGGTAATTCTTACTCCCCACCCCGCCGAGCTTTCAAGGCTTGCGGGAAAAACCATTCCGGAAACGATTGAAAACCGCTATGAGTGTGCCAGGCAAATCCACGAGCAGACCGGCGCGACGGTGGTTTCAAAAAGCTGTGCAACGGTGGTCGTATCGGGCGAAGGCTGTCACCTTCTTACATTCGGAAACGACGGCTTAGCCAAGGGCGGAAGCGGCGATTTGCAGGCGGGGCTTACGGCATCCTTTGCGGCGCAGGGACTTTCACCGGCATCGTCGGGCATCTTAGGCTCGGGAATACTGGGAATCGGCTGCGAGGAGGTATCGCGCAGGCTATCCAAAACCGGAATGCTTGCGGGGGACATTCTTTACTATCTTCCAAGGCTTTTCAAGAAATATGAGAGGGCTTGAGCTGATTGAAAAAAATTCTTGCAACTGTTTTAGTATTTACAATCATTTTATGCGGATGTACCCCAAAGCTTAAACGAGAGCGAACCATTGCAAAATGCTTTGATTCCACCGTGCAGATTGAAGTGGACGATATGACCTACGAAGCAAGCCTTTCAAGACTTGCAGACGGCTGGTGGATAGTCGAGCTTACCGCTCCGGAGGCTGTTAAGGGGCTTGTTTTCAACGTTGAGGGCGAGGAGACGGAGATAGCCTTTAAAGGGCTTCATTTCACCTTTGACACTTCAAAATTCCCGGTGGGCTCGGTTGTTTCGACGGCGGTTAAATCGTTTGACAGGATAGCTCCCTTAACCCTTGACATGGTCGAGGGCGAAACAAGCGATTTCTCAACCGGCGAGGTAGACGGCATGGCATATTCGGTCACACTTGATAAAAACGGCACGCCGATTTCACTTGAACTTGGCGATAGCGGAATGAAGATAACCTTCCTGACCTTCGAGGCTACCGAGGAAATCCAGCCTCAGCCGGAAGGGGTGTCGCAAGAACAAAGCTAAGTTTCAATAGCAAAGAATTAAAAGTTTTCCGCCCGCCCTTTTTCAAAAAGGGCATAAGTATCGCTGTCGCGAAACTTTGGCAGGGTCTTGGGGCGGCGCCGCCTCCTAAACAAAAGTTGGGCGTTTCCGTCTGAAAAATACAAACAATATGGTGGAAATTGCAGAAGCTTGCCCACAGCTTAAATAAAACATCAAAGACGGAGGAAACGCGATGTGCGACGGCAAACAAAAGTACGAAGATTACAAAGTAGATGCCGTCGTCTCTCCGCAGAGCGCGAAATCCCCTGCGTTCGCTT
>USEH01000237.1 GCA_900553675.1 uncultured Ruminococcus sp.
ATAAAATAGATATTTCTGACATTTTAATTATATATGATGATATTTCTTTTGAATTTGGTATACTAAAATTGAAACTAACAACATTATAATATATAAGCTTAAATTCCTTGATGATAAGGACTTCGGCGAGCTTAACTATCTTCGCGGCAGAGAGTTTGAGATAAAGGATATCTGGTTTAAAAAGTATTTTCCGTCCGGCGGAAAGCGGGATTGATTAACGAAAGAATCAAAAGCATGAGGTGCATATGTTCCCCAAAGAAATTGATTATGCAGCAGTAATAAATCTGCTTATGGCTGCGGTTTTTCTTGTTCAGCTGCTGCTATGCTTTAAGGTAAAAAACATAGCTATTCGCTTGATTCCTGCTGTTATTCTTTTTGCTTTAACAACGTTTTTCTTTGTCATGACTTACTATTCGTCAGGTTGGGACAGCGTTGGATATGTCATACTTTCTTTGTACTCAGGCTTATTGCTGTTTATGTCCGCAGTCGGCTGGGTGATTTGGCTGATTGTGCGTATCCTGAAAAAGATAAAAAGCAATTCCCATCGCGACAGCCTGCAATAACCTACAGTTGTTAAAAAATAATTTATATAAAGGAGTTTTAATCATGCAGATTACTTACACTACAAAAGGCACCTGCTCAAGGCTAATAAACATCACCGTTGAGGACGGCGTTATCGAGGAGGTTTCCTTCGTCGGCGGCTGCAACGGCAACCTTAAGGGCATTTCCTCGCTCGTAAAGGGCATGAAGGTTGAAGACGCTATTTCCAAGTTAGAGGGAATAAAGTGCGGCGCAAAGTCCACATCCTGCCCCGACCAGCTTGCTCAGGCTCTTAAAACCATCGGATAAGCCCGCTGCGGTCAAGGACAATATGGAATCGAATATGCAGGACGCAATTATAAGCAGTCCTGCATATTTTTTCGTAAAAAATGCCGATAAACCCGAATTTGCTATTGACAAAACGAAGTTTTAGTGATATTATCTTATAGAACGTTTGTTCTAAGAACCCGAAAGGATTTATCGATGGAATACGCTAATAAATTTGAACTAAAAAGTGAATTTAAACCAACCGGTGACCAGCCGCAGGCGATAGAAAAGCTTGTAGAGGGCATAAACAAGGGCATGAAAAAGCAGACCCTTATGGGAGTCACCGGCTCGGGCAAGACCTTTACGATGGCTAACGTAATAGAGCGGGTAAACCGCCCGACCTTGGTTTTAGAGCCTAACAAAACCCTTGCCGCCCAGATATGCTCCGAGCTTCGCGAGTTCTTCCCGAACAGCGCGGTTGAGTTTTTTGTTTCCTATTACGACTACTACCAGCCGGAAGCCTATATCCCATCCACCGACGTCTATATCGAAAAGGATTCCTCGGTAAACGAGGAGATAGACCGCCTGCGCCACTCCGCAACGGCAGCACTGAGCGAACGGCGGGACGTTGTCATCGTCGCCAGCGTTTCATGTATATACTCCCTCGGCGACCCCGAGGAATACAAAAGCATGATAGTCTCCATCCGCAAGGGGATGACAAAATCACGCGACGAGCTTGTAAGCCAGCTTGTAACCATCCAATATGAGCGAAACGACATCGACTTTCAGCGTAACCGCTTCAGAGTCCGTGGGGATGTTGTTGAGATATTCCCTGTAAGCTCAAACGAAACGGCAGTAAGGGTGGAGTTCTTCGGCGACGAAATCGACCGCATATCAGAAATAAACGTCGTCACCGGCGAGATACTTCGCACCCTTGCCCATGTCGCAATATTTCCTGCAAGCCATTATATCACCGGCAAGGAGCGCCTGAACGCTGCTATAGACGATATCGAGCAGGAAATGCGCGAGCGGGTGGAGTACTTTAAGCAAAACGACAAGCTGATAGAAGCTCAGCGAATCGAACAGCGTGTGCGCTATGATATGGAAATGCTTCAGGAGGTCGGCTTCTGCTCCGGCGTTGAAAACTATTCAAGAGTTCTCGCAAGGCGCGAGCCCGGGGCTGTGCCGTTTACGCTGCTCGACTTCTTCCCGAAGGACTTTTTGCTGATAGTGGACGAATCGCACGTTGCACTTCCACAGGTGAGGGGAATGTTCGCAGGGGACAGGGCGCGCAAGGAAACGCTTATTGAATACGGCTTCCGCCTTCCCTCTGCACTCGATAACCGCCCCCTGACCTTTGACGAGTTTTACTCTCACGTCGGAACGGCGGTGTTCGTCTCTGCAACTCCGGGACCGTTTGAAAAGCAGGAATCGGAAGCAATTGTCGAGCAGATAATCCGCCCGACAGGTCTTTTGGACCCGATAATTGAGGTAAAGCCCACTCAGGGTCAGATAGACGACCTTGTTATGGAGATAAACGCAAGAACCGAGAAAAACGAACGCGTGCTTGTAACCACCCTCACCGTAAAGATGGCTGAGGATTTAACTGCATATTTGCAGGGTCTGGGCATAAAGGTAAGGTATATGCACCATTCTATAGACACAATGGAGCGTATGGAAATTATAAGGGATCTTCGCTTGGGCGAATTTGACGTCTTGGTTGGAATCAATCTGTTAAGAGAGGGTCTTGACCTGCCCGAAGTCTCGCTGATAGCAATCTTAGACGCCGATAAGGAAGGCTTTTTGCGAAGTGAAAGCTCGCTTATCCAGACCATCGGACGTGCCGCACGAAATGCAGGCGGAAAGGTAATAATGTATGCCGACAGCGTTACCGGCTC
>USEH01000238.1 GCA_900553675.1 uncultured Ruminococcus sp.
CAACGGGTGCCGCTGCTCCGACAAGCGGTATTTCCGTGAACGCCGCCGCTTTGCAGCCCTCCTCGTCGATAATCACCCTTGCCGCGTGATTGACCTTGCTAACACATGCGTTAGTCTGGCTTGTGAGAGCGGAGAAGTCAGCCGAATTAATGTCAAATGCGTCTTCTATTCCCATAGCCTTAAAGCTGTTGCTGAGGTCGATATCCGAGGATACATCAAACTTCGGCAGTTTAAGATTAAGCATAACCTGCTCAACGTTATCCTGCTTTCCCGTAAGCAGAGTGTCAACAAGGCGTCCTTTAGAAATAACCTCCTCAACTGTGCTGCCCTCGTCCGGAAGGATAAGCCACATTCTGCCGCCGCCCTTAAAATCCTTGTATGCCGCGCCGTAGCTTTCACCGCGATAGTAGTCCCGGTCGTCGATAAAGTGGCACATAAATTCCGCTTCAACGTCGCCGGAGGGGGAGTGAAAGATCAGGCGTTCGTTGTATTTCTGATTAAATTCGCCTTGCCATTTTGCGCTGAAATAGACGGTGGTCAGTATGTCCATAATACCGCTTTCGTCAAGCTCTATATCGCCGATTTGCTCGTCAAGAAGTCCGCCGGTGCGCTTTGAAAGCCAGCTTTGCATATCGCGGGTCGTGTCGGGATCGCCGAAGTCCCCTGAAAAGCTGTCGGCATAGTAGTACTTGGCAAGAGCCTTAAGTGCGGGCTTTTTAAACCTGACATCTTCATTCAGCCAGAGCGAGCTTGAAAGTATCTGCTTTTTTGTTCTGTCATATATATAGTTCGTGTCCCAAAGCGTTTTGGCGTTTTCTCTGAGTTCCTCTATTGTGTCGACGTCCAGCGCATCGAGAATCTGCCTGCGTGTCTCGCCGTCCGAGACCTCTGCCAGCATTGAAGCCGCGATATAAAGGTTTACCGGAGATATCACCCTGTTTTCGTCAGCACATCCCGAAAGGGAGGAGGATATCAATTCACTGTAAAAATCTGAGTATTTATCAATATCTATTGCCGATTTTCTGCGGTTGGAATTGTATTTGTCGTATATGCTTTCCTGAAGGCTGTGATCCTTATCCTCCTCGGAATAATCGGGATACTCCGCGCATGCGGGATATTCTGCCGCTGCAATGGCTCTTACTTCCTTCAGCTCAACGACGGAATCGTAGCTCGACTGATACTCTGCGGGGACTTTGCCGAAGACGGAGGACTTTATTGAGCCTATTCCGCCGAAAGAGCTAATAATTCCCGGGACGGCTGCTATCAATGCAAGACAGGCGGCTATGGGGAGCGCGATTTTCACTGCTCTGCGCGCCGCGCGGCGTTTTTTATCGCGCGATTCAAAAAACTCCTTCTCCCGCTGACTTGAAACCTCCTCTATAAGCTCTTCGTCTATGCCGTCTATGATTTTTGATATGTCTTCTCGCTTCATATATTAAATCCCCGCCCTTCAAGATAGCTTTTAAGATTGTCCCGCACCCTTTTCAGAATGCTTTTTACCGTTGATTCCGACATTCCCATCATGCTGGATATCTCCCTTATGCTGTCGCAGAAGTAGTATCTGCGGATAAAAACGCTTCGTTTTTGCTCATCCAGTCCCGATAAATACGCCGTCAGCGACTGCGATAGCATTGCAAGCTCAAAGTCCGCCTGAATGTCCTCGAAGGAGGCAAAGCACTCGCCAAGCTCATCCATCGAAACCGAATACCCGCTTGCAAGCCTTTTGCGCGCGGTATGACTTCGCAGACGGTCTATCGACAGCCCGCGGGTTATCCTCCCCAGATAATAAGCAAGCTTGGGCGGACAGTTAGGCGGAATGGTGTTCCATGCGCGCAGGTAGGTGTCGTTTACACACTCGCGGCTGTCCTCGTGGTCGTTCAGTATATTATTCGCGATGACATATAGGTAGGACGAGTACTTTTTATCGGTCTCGCTGATGGCTTTTTCATCGCGGTGGTTGTACAGCTCTATAATTTTATTGTCTTCCATAATTGAATCACTTCCCTTGCTGTTCTACTATATATACCGTAAAATATGCGAAAAAGTTGCATGATTTTACGAAAATTTTTAGCTATTCACACAAAAATCTCTTGAAAAATCCATCTGAATGTAGTAACATAATAAATAAGGGATGTAATCCCGAATGAAAATACTATATAAGGAGCTGCAAATTATGGCTAACAGATTCATTCTTAACGAAACAAGCTATCACGGAGCGGGAGCTATTAAGGAGATTCCCACAGAGGTAAAGGGCAGAGGCTTTAAAAAGTGCTTTGTCTGCTCCGACCCCGACCTTATCAAATTCGGCGTTACCCAAAAGGTCACCGGTCTTTTGGATGACAGCGGCATAGCTTATGAGATATACTCGGAAATCAAGCCCAACCCCACCATAGAAAACGTTCAGACCGGCGTTGCCGCGTTTAAGGCAAGCGGTGCCGACTGCATTATAGCTATCGGCGGAGGCTCCTCCATGGACACCGCCAAGGCCATCGGCATGGGCGTCCCCTATGACGGCGATTTCTGGGATTTCTTCACCGGAAAAGCCAAAATTGAACACACCCTGCCGATCGGCACGGTGCTGACCATCTCCGCCGCTGGCAGCGAAGGCTCCGACAGCTGCGTCATCACGCAGGAAGACGGCAATCTGAAATGGGGCTGCCCCA
>USEH01000239.1 GCA_900553675.1 uncultured Ruminococcus sp.
GTTTCTATCTTAAATTCCAAGCTTTCCCAGGGAGAGCGGTATGACCAGAGTCTGCGCGCGCAAAACGGAGAGATCGATATTATGATCGGACCGCGTTCCGCTTTGTTCACACCTTTTACAAATCTTGGGCTTATCATCATGGATGAAGAACACGAAGGGGCTTATAAAAGTGAACAGGCGCCGCGTTACCATGCGCGGGAAACGGCAGTCCGGATATTTCGTTCTACTGCCGTCCAATTGCATTCAAAGTGCGCCGCTGTCTCCATGTAGATCTCTTTTGTGATCGCCTCCAGACGGGACTCGTCCTGAATGGCCAGACAGATAGCATACTCGGTATGTTTAAAGCCTTTGTAGCATCTCGTAATGCCAAGAGATCGCAGGATGTCTTGCACGGCTGTCATTGGTATATCCTCCCAAATCCAGAGACTTAAGAAGATGATAGGACCAATGACAGAGAAAACGGTTTTTGTCGCTACTCTTCGACATTATTCGACACATTTTTTCTTATGGAGGCGTCAAATGCCAAGGCCTATCTCCGCTGCCGTGCCTGAAGCGTCAAGCGCAATGCTTCAAGGGAAAACCTGTGTTCTTTATATGCGCCTTGATTTTCTATCTTCTATTCTCATCTGACGGATGAAACAACGAAATCTTTTCCGGTTTCCCGGTTCATCGGATAAACAATAAATTGAATCCGGTTTTGTGTATGTATAAAGAAAAACACCGGCTCTATACGAAAATACGCATAAAACCGGCGTTTATGGCGGAGCGGGTGGGATTCGAACCCACGTGCCCGTGAAGGCCAACGGTTTTCGAGTCTTTTATGCAACTGTGACGGGGGTGTCCGTTTTGGGGTCGTTTCTGTAAGCCCCGTACCCGCCGAAAGCCGCTTGAAATCAGGCTTTTTCGCTCGGAAAGCCTTGCGGGACAGGCTTTTTTGAAAGTGGGTTCAAATCGGCATTTTTCCCGATTTTGGAGAGAAATGCGGGAAGATAGGAGAGAAAAATCGGGAGATGGCCATACACCGCAGAATAGAGCTTCCAACCGACGAAAATCTATTTTTGAGGTGTTACAAATGGATGTATTCCCCGTTAACTGGGACAGCGTTCCCGAGGTGATGAACAAGGAGCAATTTTTCCGCATCTGCCACATCAGCAAGTCCACGGCGCTGCACCTGCTCAAAAGCGGCAAGGTGCCCTGCGAGTGGTCGGGTAAGAAAACCCGGTGCTATAAAATCCGAAAAGAGGATGTGAAAGCATATTTGGAGGAGCGGGCGATTTTTCCAGAACTCTATTCTGCGCCGAAGGGCTGGTACGGCACCCACTATGTGGCGAGGCTCTCTAAGGAACTGCCGGAGGACACGCTGCGGCAGATGCACGGCTACTATGAAAAGCTGCTGCGCAAATACCCGGATGTGGTCACGGTAAAGGATGTGGTGACCCTGACCGGCTACACCCTGACCACCGTCCACAACTGGTGCAGCCGCGGGTCGCTGAAAGCCTTTCAAAAGGGATTGAAGTTCTGCATTCCGAAAATTTTTCTCGTGGACTTCTTTTGTTCCCTGACCTTTCGCTCCATTACCCGTAAAAGCCTTTGGCATATCCAAACGCTGAACGAATTCAGCAGGAAGATGAAGAAATAATGTGCGATTCTGAAATTCGCACACTCGCACCTGCCTTTCGGTTTTGGTAGACTGTAACCGAAAGGCGGGTGCATTTTGCATTGCAGACCTGCCGGGGAAATTTTGAATGGGAGGATCACATATGAAATCGCTATTTGAGCAGCTGGGCGGCACTTACACAAGGCAGGGCGACTATTGCCTACCCGATGTTTGCTTACCGCCCGAAGAAGAACGCCCTATCGGCATTTACGGCCAGCGGCGGCGCACCTTTCTGAGGGAGCACCACCGTGTGTTGTATTATAACCTGCTGACCGCCGGGACGCTGGACAGCCGCCTTGCAGACATCGAGGAGCAAGCGCAGGAACTCTTTCTTCGGCTGGTAGAACAATACGCAGATGCCGAGGGTGTGACGGAGAGGTTGAAGGCCAGCGAACCGCAGTCGTGGGTGCGGAAGATGAACGGCATCCGACATCGGGCAAACGAGGTCGTGATGCAGGAAATTGTATATGGGTAACGAGCAAGCGGAGGTCGATGGCCTCCGCTTGTTTTGTGTGCAGAAAAGAACAATGCTGTTTTGAAACGACATTGTTCCGAACTTTGTTGACATTGTTCTTTTATCCGGGTATAATGTACTTGTGATTTTATGCGTGGAGGTATCCCCTATGGCTGAAATGATCTCGGTAAGAGAGGCAGCAGTGCGCTGGAATATAACGGAGCGGAGAGTTGCGACGCTCTGCAAGAATGGGAGAATCGCCGGTGCGAAAAAGCAGGGCAATCGTTGGCTGATCCCCGCTGATACGCAGAAGCCGGCGGATCAGCGGCTCAAGACGGGCGCTTTCCGCAAGACGGAGCGCGCGCCGAAGCTGCCCCTACCCATCGGCGTGTCCAACTACTGCCTTGCGTCGTCGGAATACTACTACATCGATAAGACGATGATGATCAAGGACTTTATCGACGAGCGTCCGATGGTGACGCTGTTCACCCGCCCCCGGCGCTTTGGCAAGACGCTGAATATGGATATGCTGCGC
>USEH01000240.1 GCA_900553675.1 uncultured Ruminococcus sp.
CGCGCTATGCGCAGACCCCGACTTTCTGGTGCTCGACGAGCCGATAAACGGTCTTGACCCGCAGGGAATAGTTGAAATAAGAGAGCTTATATTGAAGCTAAACCGCGAACGCAGGATAACCGTTCTCATTTCCAGCCACATATTAGACGAGCTTTCAAAGCTTGCCACCCATTACGGCTTTATAGATTCGGGACACATCGTTAAGGAAATGAGCGCCGCCGAGGTTGAAGCCGCCTGCCGCAAATGCGTGCGAATGGAGGTTACAAACGTCTCCGCACTTGCTTCTCTTATGGACGAGATGGGCGTTGACTACCGCATTATTTCCGACTCCTGCGCGGATGTTTACGCAAAGCTGGGCGTTTCGGAGATCGCCGCAAAATTAGAAGCCAAAAACTGCGAGATTACCTCAATGACCGAGCACGACGAAAGCCTTGAAAGCTTCTATATCGGACTTGTCGGAAGATAAAAAAGGGGGCTTGGGCTATGACGAGGCTTTTATCCTCAAACCTCACACGCGCCTTTAAAAGCAAGCTTTTGTGGATGGTTGCCGCCGCCGCGATTGTTTTTTCGGCGATGAAAACCGGCGAGATGCTTAAATTCTACTCCCCTGCCGAGCCGGAAAAATGCATGGAGTGCGTTTTTAACAGCGTGCCTATAGTGTCTGTTTTAATTCCGGCGTTTTCGGGGCTGTTTCTGGGAAACGATTACCAGTGCGGAACCCTGCGCACTAAAATCCTCACCGGCTCCTCAAGAGAAGCGATTTATACAGCGAACTTTTTCACCGTGTTCGTCTGCGGATTGATATTCCTGTGCGCGTCGGCGCTTCCGACTGCCGCCGCCTTATTGCTTTTCGTTGACAATCCCGCCGCGGCGATACAGATATTTCTGCCCGGCTTTATAGCCGCCGTTATGATAACCGCAAGCCTTTCGGCGATATTCACGCTTATGGGTATGCTTATAAGCTCAAAAACGATGGGCGCGGTTGTGGCAATACTGTTAGCGTTTGGCATGCTAATCGCGGGAAGCTTTGTTTATTCAAAACTTTGCGAGCCTGAGACGGTTTCCGATATGATCCTTGATGTAAACGGCAAGGTAGTCGAAGCCGTGCCGCATGTGAATAAGTTTTATATAGGCGGCTGGCTCAGAATCGTCTTTCAGGCGGTTTTGCTGATTCTCCCCACCGGTCAGGGAATACTGCTTGACAACAGCGAGATGTCGCATTACCTGATCTGCTGCGTGGTTTCATTATCCGTAACAGTCATTACAAATCTTTTCGGAATCATGTTTTTTTCTCGAAAAGACCTTCGATAAAATGCGGCGTATACCCGAACAGAACTTCGATAAAATGCGGCGTATACCCGATAAAAATGAAAACATATCCTAACTTACCTTTGAAGAAAGGAAAATATAATTATGTCAAAATTACTTTCAGCCGGATTTGACCGACTGTTTAAAAACAAGCTGTTTCATACAGCGATTATTGTAATGTTTGCCCTTGGATGCTTTGCCGGTCACACAAAATGGTCGGATTTCAGCGACGGCTTTAAAGTTGACCTTGCCGACGCTCTGTTCACCTACTGCCTTTTCGGAGCCTGCGTTACGGCGGTGCTTAGCTCGATGTTTTCGGGAACCGAATACTCCGACGGCACCATCCGCAACAAGCTCATCGCCGGATGCAGCCGCATTAATATTTACCTGTCCAACCTTATTATCAACTTTGTATCAGGAATTGCGGCGGTGGTGGCTTTTGTCGTCCCATACGTTGCCATCTGCCTTCTGACCGTCGGCAAATCAAGCGTTCCTGTTAAGGTGATTATGTTATCCGTCCTGCTTTCAATGCTGTGCCTTGCAGCGTTTTCCGCTATCTACAACGCCGTTACAATGCTGATTGCCAAAAAAGCCGCGGCGGCTGTTGCCTGTCTTTTATTGTTTGCGGGACTGTATATTGTCGGCATGACGACCTATGCCAAGCTTGGGGAGCCGGAGTTTGTCAGCGGCTACGAGCTTAACGACGAAGGCGAAATCGTCGAAACCGAGCCTGTTCCCAACCCCGATTATCTCACCGGAACAAAGCTTAAAGCCTATCAGTGGATGCTGGACATCAATCCCGGTTCGCAGGCTATTCAGATAATATCAATGGAAATTGCCCGCCCCGTAAGACTTTCCTGCTGTGCCGGAGCGATTATGGTTATATTTACCCTTGCCGGAGCGGTAATATTCTCTAAAAAAGACCTGAAATAATGCGCCGTAGGTGATATGACGTCAGTGCGGATTGTATGCGAATCGCTTTTCTGAAAGAACAAGCTCGATTTGCACTGACGTCGATTGAAAGGAATATATAATTATGTCGAATTTGCTTTCAGCCGGATTTGACCGACTGTTTAAAAACAGGCTGTTTCAGTCCGTGATTATTATTATGTTCGCCTTCGGCTGCTGTGCCGGTTTAAACGTATTGTCGGATTTAAACTCCGGCTTACCGGCTGACCTTTCCAACGCGCTCTTCTCCTACAGTATTTTCGGAGGATGCGTTACGGCGGTGCTGAGCTCGATGTTCAGCGGCACGGAATACTCCGACGGCACCATCCGCAACAAGATCATTGCCGGATT
>USEH01000241.1 GCA_900553675.1 uncultured Ruminococcus sp.
AAGAGAGTACACCCTTATAACCGAAAATTCCCCCGAATACACTCAGAATCTGGCAGGAAAACTCGATTCTAAGATGAACGAAATGCTTTCCGCAAGCAAGACCCTTAGCGGAATCGACGTTGCAATCTTAGCCGCTCTCGACGCTATGGACGAAGCCTCTAAAGCAGCTGAAAGCGCCGACAATATCCGTTTGCAGATAGGCGAATACATGACCTCGGCTGACAAGGCTCGTCAAAAGTTCGAGTCGGGCAAAAAGGAAATAAGCGCGCTGCAAAAGAAGATTTCCGAGCTTGAAGAAAAGCTTTCGCATAGCGAATCTAAGCCGGCACAAAGTCATGCAAAAGTCTGACCGCGCCGAGCTTCTGGCTCCCTGCGGGTCGTTTGAAGCCTTAACAGCAGCTTTGCGGTGCGGGGCTGACGCCGTTTATCTCGGCGGAAAAAGGTTCTCCGCCCGCCACAACGCCAAGAATTTTGACAGTGACGAGCTGCGCGACGCAGTCAGGCTCTGCCACAGATACGGAGCATTAGCGTATCAGGCGATAAACACCTGCGTTTTAGACGGCGAGCTTGAAGAGCTTGCGCAGGATATCGCTTTCGCCTGCGAAATAGGAATCGACGGTCTTATAGTTCAGGATGAAGCCGCGCTATACATAGTTAAATCAGCCTGCCCGGATATGCCGGTTCACGCTTCCACCCAGCTTACCCTGCACACACAAGCGGGTATGAAATGGGCGAAGCGCCGCGGATATCGGCGGGCAGTTGTTTCAAGGGAGCTTTCAAAGCAGATAATCGCACAGCTTTGCCGCGAGGGAATAGAAATCGAAGCCTTTGTTCATGGCGCACTATGTATGTCGGCTTCGGGGCAGTGCTATTTAAGCGCGATGATAGGCTCGCGCTCGGCAAACAGAGGGTTGTGTGCAGGAGCATGCAGGCTTCCCTTCTCTGCAAAAGGAAAATCGCAGGACAAATACGCCCTTTCGCTGAAGGATATGTCGGTGATAGACAACGCCCGAGAAATGAGCGGCATTGGGGTATCGTCCTTGAAAATCGAGGGCAGAATGAAGCGTCCGGAATACGTTGCCGCCGCTACAGACGCTTTGCGCCGCTCGCTCGACGGCGAGGATTACAGTGTTGAATCACTTAAGGCGGTATTTTCAAGAAGCGGCTTTACCGATGGGTATTACACGTCCAGAACCGGCAGGGATATGTTCGGTGCAAGAACCAAGGAGGATGTTGTGTCCGCAAGCGGAGTTCTGCCGCAATTGCGGGAGCTTTACAAAAAAGAGCCGCAGAAATTCCCGATAAGCCTTGAATTTACCGCGCGCGAGGGTCTTCCCTGCGTGCTTAAAGCCAAAAGCGGCGAATATTCGGCTGTTATTGAGGGGGACGTCCCCGAAAAGGCGATAAACCGCCCCACCGGTGAGGACACCGTTAAGGCTCAGCTTTCAAAGCTGGGCGGAAGTTTGTATTATCCCGACAGCATTGAAATAAGCATCGACGGCGGGCTTATGGTTCCGCTGTCGTCGCTCAATTCGCTCCGCCGCAGGGCTGTAGACGCCTTGGACGAAGCACGGGTGGAAAGTCTTACAAAAGTAAAAAGCTTTACGCCGGAAAATATGTTTTTGGCTCGACCCAAGACCCTGAATTTAAAATACCCCGAGCTATGGGCAAGCGTTCAGACCGTTTCGCAGCTTACGCTTGTAGACATCGGCGGGATTGAAAGGGTGATTACCCCGCTTTCTCAGGCGGAAGCCTACGTGCGGGCGGGCCTGCCAAAGGAAAAAGCGGTTCTTTCCCTGCCGCGGTTTACCTTCAACGAGGGTAAGGTGATATCCGAGCTTGAAGTGGCGAAGGCTTTGGGGTTTGAGGCGGTTGAAGCCGTCAATCCCGCGCACATAATAATCGCGCAGGAGCTTGGGCTGAAAGCAATCGGCGGGTTCGGGCTGAACATAACCAACTCCATCTCGGCATACGAATACGCCCAAGCGGGGCTTGAAGCTATAACCCTTTCGTTCGAGCTTAAGGCGTTTCAGGCGGGAGCTATTGCCGCGCCCGTTCCGACAGGGGCGATTGTTTACGGCAGACTTCCGCTTATGCTGACGGCAAACTGCCCGATAAGTGCGGAGGTCGGGTGCAAAGGCTGCACTCATGCCGTTGTTGACCGAACAGGGGCGAAATTCCCGATTTTGTGCCGCAGGGAGCTTGGATATTACGAGCTGCTCAATTCTAAGACGCTCTGGCTTTCGGACAAACTGAGAGACTTTAGTCTTGATTTTGGGATTTTGTATTTCACGAATGAATCGCCTGAGCAGGTCAGGGATGTTTTTGATGATTACCGGAACGGTGCTAAGCCGGAGGGGGATTTTACTCGCGGGCTTTATTATCGGGGGATTGAGTGAAGATAACCGGCAGTGTTTTGTTATATTGAATGGGAAGTTTGTTTGTCAATTAATAGTTTGTAATGATATATAGTTTGTGCAGTCATGGACGTGCTTCGCACGCCCATAGGAGGACCCCCGACGAGGGTCCTCCCACGAAAAAACAGTCCACCGGACTGTTTTTTCTCCCACTCCTGCGTTTAGCTCTGCTGGGGATTTCGCT
>USEH01000242.1 GCA_900553675.1 uncultured Ruminococcus sp.
AATAAGACCAATCAAGGAAAGCGACCGCAGTAATACAACGTTTTAGAGCAAAAACCGCTCTAAAACCGCGTATTGCAAGGGAGCTTGACGACGAGTGGGCTTATTTTAGCGGAGGAGTTGGCTATAGGATGATTGGGAATTAGTATTAGAAAGGATTGAGTGCAGCCTTGCTGATCGTCTTTATAAGGGGAATAATCGTTTACGGGCTGGTGACCTTTGCGACAAGGATAATGGGAAAAAGACAGCTCGGCGAGCTTTCACCCTCCGAGCTTGTAATAACCATTCTTATATCCAACATAGCCACCCTGTCCATGGAAGACCCCTCGATTTCGATGATAACCGGAATCGTCCCGATATTAACCCTTGTCTGCGTTGACGTGCTTGTCTCATATGCGGCGTTAAAATCGCGCAGGTTCAGACACATCATTTCGGGGCGCCCAAAAATCATCATCTCAAACGGTGTTATCGACCAAAAGGTGTTAGCCGAGCTGAGATTCACCGTCGACGACGTTTGCGCCTCGCTGCGTTCAAGCGGAATCTTTGATATAACTCAGGTTCAGTATGCAGTTGTTGAAACCACGGGCACCATAAGCGTTTTGCAGAAGGCTGACGAGCTTCCGCTGACCCCGAAATCGCTCGACGCTCGCCAGCCTGAAGAAGACCCTCCGCAGGTGCTCATATCCGACGGCGACCTGATTCAAAGCTCCGAAACGCGTATGTTCATATCCGAAGAGGAGCTTCGCCGCGAGCTTAAGCGAAAGCATCTCGAACCGAAGGACGTGCTTATCTGTCTTGCCTACTCAGACAAGCGGCTGAAAATAATCGCCAAGGAAAAGGGCTACAGAAAGAAATAGAAAGGAATATTTTGCATATGAAAAGAATAATTATAAGTATAGGGATAATCGCGGTGATAATTGCCCTGGGCTGCTCGGCAATAGCCTATATCGCCGTTCACAATTCCAAGCTTTACGGCAAAATCGACGAGGTTATCGCCTCCTATGAGCAAAACAAGGGAGTTGTGCAAAGCATATCCGAGCTTGAGGACTTCTACAGAAAATACAGCCGCCGTCTGGGATGCATAACCAAC
The DNA here is from genome assembly GCA_900553675.1 of uncultured Ruminococcus sp. Classification (GTDB taxonomy): domain Bacteria; phylum Bacillota; class Clostridia; order Oscillospirales; family Ruminococcaceae; genus Faeciplasma. The sequence continues at coordinate 1,088 of USEH01000242.1, forward strand.
GACGAAAGCCTTGCCGAAATATCGGTTTCCATCTCGCGGCTTGCGCCTATGTACGAGTCGAAATGCGACGAATTCACCGCGGAATGCACCCAGATAAAGGAATATGCCAAAAAAATCCTCGATTCCGAAATTCCCTGCTGGTACAGAATACTATAACCCGCAAAATATTTTAATATTTCTTAATAATTTCGCAAAAAGCTATTGCAAAAAACCTTTCTATATGCTATAATTAGTTATAATAAATTGCGTGGCTTCAAGATATTGTGTCTTATCTGCCGCGCACAACCGTTTGAAAACGTCTTTTGTGTATATTGAAGGGTGAAGAGCAATGAGATGTCCGTTTTGCGGCTTTGAAGATACTAAGGCTACGCCGATTAAGGTAATCGATTCCAGACCGAGTGAGGATAAAACGCGCCGCAGACGCGAATGCTCCCAGTGTGGCAAAAGGTTTACCACCTATGAAATTGTTGAAAAGCCTGTCCTTATGGTCTGCAAGAAGGACGGCAGCTTTGAACCGTTCGACCGCTCAAAGCTTATTATGGGCATTACCACTGCCACCAAAAAGCGCGCTGTAAGCCCCGAAACGGTCGAAAAGATTGTCGACGACATTGAAAACAGAATGGCAAACGAAATGCGCACCGAAATATCCACCGCGGAGATTGGTGACAGCGTTTTAGCCTCTCTTAAAGAAATAGATTTAGTGGCATACGTCCGCTTTGCCTCGGTTTACAAGGACTTTAACGACCTTGACAGCTTCATTCGCATAATAACCGAGCTGAATAAATAAGCTTCCCATTTTTTCATGATAAAGCCTTAAAAGCCGCCGTTCCTATGGTCAAAGGAACGGCGGCTTTGCCTTTTTATCGTTTTTTATTCTGTTTGTCCGGCGATATAATCCTCGCCGAAGTAGTCTTTAAGAGCTTCTGGTTTGAAATTGAAGAAATCCTCGCCCAGTGCGGATATTTCATCTATTGTAAATCTATAGCTTTCTCCTGTATGCGTGCGGTTGTCCTTGAATATATTCAAAACGTCTCCGTTTTCAAACTTGTAATACAGATTTGTTATGACATCCTCGCCGTCCACTTTATTAGTGCTGTAATAAACCGTTTTATCTCCTACCGACAATTCAACCATATCCGGCTCATCATTTATCATTATTTTTAATAGGTTAAGCTTAATCTCCCCGTGCTGAATCAAAACAAGTGCTGCCAGATTATCTGCGCGTGCGGCAACTGTGTATTCAAGGATTTCGTCGCCGTTGTCCGGAACGTAAAAATCACCGTACTGCTCCACCAGCTTATGCATTTCATCGGAATTGTAAATATCAGGAGCTTCGGTGGAAAAGTGCTCGACTGCTTTTTGCATGGTTTCGGCTTTATACGTCGTTAAAACAGCGCCGGGACCCGGAAGAGTCAGCTCGTTATCTTCAAAGCTAAGTGTCAGCTTAATAGCAGGACTTTGGGGTTTGCCGCAGGAAGCGCACAGCGCAACGGCGGCGCAGACAATCGCA
>USEH01000243.1 GCA_900553675.1 uncultured Ruminococcus sp.
CGCCCAGAGGCTTTTTAAAGATTGTGCGCGATATCGAGGAATGGAGAAGAGATAATCCCGAAGGCTCGCAGCAGTTTATCAGCGAAAAGCTCGGCGAGTACTCCTACACCCGCCCTAACAACTCAGGCGCACCCATAACCTGGCAGTCAGCCTTTAAATCAAGGCTGGATGCCTACAGAAAGGCGGTGTGACGAGGTGTCCCTGATAGAAAAAATAATGTCGCAGGCAAAGCTTATAAGGCGCTCTGCAGAGGTTTCCGGCGGCAGACGTTCCGAAACGCTGACCGAAGTCAAAACCGTTTTGGCGGCGGCAGTCGTTAAAAAAGCTTCAAAGGCTATTTGCGGGGAGACCTATTCGCCCGTCACCGAATACGCAGTGTTCACGCCCACCGGAATAGGGCTTGAATACTATGACATATTGCAGTTTGAAGACGGCAAAAGCCTGCTGATAACATCGAACAGGGCGGTATGCACGCCCGAAGGCTCGGCGATGTCTTATGAAAGATATTCAGCCGAAGAAAGGACTGATTGACTATGACCTCACGCGAGGCTATACACAACTTTATATCCGGAATTTTCGGAACCGCCGTACCCTCCGGTTCGGTGTATTCCGGCAAATCTAAGCCGCTGCTTTCCTATGCCGCATATTCCGCTCCGCTCAGTCCGGTGTTCGGAGCAAAGGCGGAGGGGTTTATCGACTATTACTATATTGATGATTGGGACTCCGGCGCGGCGGCAGAAAACGCTTTGGCGGAATTTTCACGGCAGGTGGGTCTTGACGGCAAAACTATCGACTTCGACGGCGGCAGACTTTATGTCACCCGCGGCGAGCCGTTTTATAAGCTCAGTGCCGAAAAGAGCAACCAGTTGCACAAGTGCGTTCGCTTAAAGCTGAATCTTTGCTACATAGACCCCTCCGTAGAGCTGACGCTGACCGACGGCAGCACAAGCTTTGTCATCGATTCCCGCTCGGAGATATCGGTGTCTTCTAAGCTTGTGGGTGCAAGAGCAGAATCGGTCTGCGGAAAGTCATGCATGGACGTTTTGGGAACCAAGACTGCTGTTGCAATAAAAACCTGCTGGCTTGAAAAGCAGATAGGTGCGGGAATAACAAGGCTTGTAGCTTCCAGTCCGGTGCTTTCGCTGAGCATAACCGACCCGTTCGGAAGCGCCGACGGAACCGCGCGCACAGCAGACTTTATCTTTGATATGCCCCGCATAATCTCGCTTGCATACGAGCCTGAATCCGGAAAAGAGTATGTCAAGCTCGAAATTAGCGCAAGCGAGCAGGGTGTGCAGTCTGCCGAAGATAACGTACCTTCCGGAGCTTGACAAAGCTGCGCTGATTCTGAAAGGAATGATTATATATGATATATACAAGTGAAAGCTATTCGCCCCACAGCTTTGTAAGAAAGGTAGGGGTTAAGGTGATGATTATGCCCTCCGGCTCGCAGCTCAGCGACCCCGATTCTTCGGCAGAGCTTGTTATCGGCACTCAGGATATTATCTCGATGACTATAAACGAAGGTGCGGACATCAACGCGGAAAGCTTTAAGTCCCGAAGCATGGTTCTTAACATAATAAACGCCTCCAGACTTAGCATCGCTAACGACCTTACAGGGCGCGAGATAAGGATGGCGGCGGTTATCAACGGTGAAGAGGTAAGTCTGGGCAAATTCTATATCGACAGGATAATTTTTGTGGACTGCGGACTGACAGTAAGGATTATCGCAAGCGATATAGTAACCCGACTTTCGCGGTTCATGACCGGTATTAATATGTCGAACTGCGCTATGCTTACCGAGGTGCTTTCATCGGGCACTGGCGCAACCGACGGTCTTAAGTTTGAAGCAGACGCAACGGCGGCATTTGTGCTGGTATATCCTGATATGATGACCGAAATCGACTCGGCAAAGGACTGTCTGCAAAGGCTGGCACAGGCGGCGCACGCGGCATCAATATGGGTAGACAGGCAGATGAATGTAAAAATCGGCTGCTTGGCGCAGTACGACATACTTAGGGGAGAGATACCCGCAGACAGCATCATAAAGCGAAAGAGCGAGGTTTTAAACAGGCGCACCGACATGGTTCTGGTGTATGGCAAAAACAAGTACGGAAATATGTCCAAAACCGCCGGACACTATGTAAACGATTACATTATGGCAAGCATCCACAACGATTTTATGTATCCTGCCGAGCTTGATTTTATAGCTGAAAACAGGCTCAGAGCGGCGAATTACCGTCATCGTCTTACTTTGCTGACCCGCTGCAATCCCGCCATCGAAATCGGGGATTATTTAAGATTGCAATCTACCGACGCAAGCACGCCGGAGGAGTTTGTGGTTATCGGTCAGAAGATAGTTTTTGACAAGGACGGGCTTACAAGTGAGATGGAGCTTGCGGGGTACAAAGAGTAGTTTTGAAATGTTTCGTTTTGAGAGATATGCAGGAGACCGCATATCTCTCTTTTTTATGGTGTTTTAGTGAAGAGAGAAGAGAGAAAAGAGAAGAGAGAAAAGATAATGTATCGGCTTTGTGCAATCAGCACATAGGTAAGTCCAGAATGTCAGCACATAGGTAAGTCCACGT
>USEH01000244.1 GCA_900553675.1 uncultured Ruminococcus sp.
CTCAACTTTTCTCTCTTCACTTTTCTCTCTTAACTGGGGCGGCGCAATCGCCCTCAGCTTCCCCATAAACCTCAATCGCCGCCCTATACATCCATCCCGCCGACCCAGTATATATCGACCATCCCCCGCGGGAATAGCACCCGGGATTGGAGTAAACGTCTCCGCTCATATAATAAGGCTCCACGCCGTAGTGCCGGTAGCCCTCGTTTTCGGAGCGGAGGATGGGATTCAGCGCGTCAAGTACCTGTTTTGCCTCCTCGTGAAGCCCTGCGCGGTTCAGAGCCATCCCCAGCCACACCGCGCCGTGGGTGTACTGCCCGCCGTTTTCTCTTAGCCCCTCGGGGTAGTGCTGAATATATCCCGCTTTGGGATTAAAATGCCTGCCTATTGCGGGAGCAAAAAGCTTTATAACCCCGCGCTTAACGTCCGCTAAACGCTCGTATGCCGCCAAGAGCGCGCGCTTTGTAAATTCCTCGTCCGCAAGATTGGCAAACTGCGCAAACGACTGCGCAATCGAGTCGATTTTGCAGACCTGAGAATCTTGTGAGCCAAGGGGTGTGCCGTCGTCGAAGTAGGCGCGCTTGTACCATTCGGGGTCTTTTCCTGCGGCTTCTATCGCCGATTCAAGCGCATTGGCTTCCGCGATCAGCGATTCGGCGTATTCCGGCTCGACGGCTTGGCATAGGCGCGAAAACCTCTTCAATACTAAAATAAAGAACTCGCTCAGCCAGACCGATTCGCCCCTGCCCTTTTCGCCGACGCTGTTAAAGCCGTCGTTCCAGTCGCCCGTGCCTATCAGCATAAGTCCGTGATCGCCAACCTTGCCGCGCCGGAAATCTATAGCCCTCTTGCAGTGGACGTAAACGCTCTCCCGCAGGGCGGTGGGGTAGACCTCGCCGTAGATTTCGCGCTCTCCCGACTTTATTTCAATCCCCTGACAGTACCGCACGCCGAGCGAAAGAAGACTTTCGTCCCCTGTTTTTTCAACGTATTCGCAGACGGCGTAGGGCAGCCAAAGGTTGTCGTCTGAAATAAGGGTGCGTATTCCGCGCTTCTTTTTTAAAGGGAGCGCGTGCCACCAGTGCAGAACGTCGCCCTCCTCAAACTGCGCCATGCAGCAGCGCAGTATCTGAGCTTTGCAGACGGATGGATTCTCCGCGATTATGCACACCGCGTCCTGAAGCTGATCGCGAAAGCCGTATGCGCCCGAGCATTGGTAAAATCCGGTGCGGGCATAAATTCTCGCGTGCAGTGCCTGATATCTCAGCCACTCTTTTGCGAATGGGCGGAGGTAGTCGGGGTAATTATCATATGAGATTGCCCGCTCCTTGGTGCTTGTCTGCTCGGCGAACCACTTGGGCATATTTGCTGCCGCTTGCTTGTCCATCGCATAGGAGAGATAAAAGTCGAGCTCGGTGATGTCGGTTTTTTCAAGACTGACTATGCTTGCTGCCGCGCATTCACCGCTTATCTCGCAGGAGGGCGCCCAGTTTCCGCTTAAAATCTCCCCGCGAAGGGTGGCAAACCTGCACTTTTGCGAGCAGGACAGCGACATCCAGCCCTTAACCTCGCTGGCACAGCTTGATAAAAGCAGAACGCCGTCCGCAATCTCGGGCAGAATCAGGCTTGAATGCCTGCGTGAAAAGCCTAAGCACGGCTCGGTGTAATACATCAGCTCGGCAGGGGAGTCGGTTCTGATTTTCACCCGCAGCCGCTTGCACAAGCCTTTATCCGAGACGCTCAGCTCCGCACTTCCGCTGTAGCCCCACCCTTTAAACAGATACTCCGCCTTGTAGGGCGAAAATACCGCCGTGGAGCCCTGTATCAGGTCGATAAACCTGCCGTCGGAGGTCTTAAGGATAAGCCGCTCGCCGATGTTGTCGCGGGCGGTGTCGTTGTCCCACGGGGTCAGCCGAAGCTCACGCGAGTTAAAGGCGTAGCTGAACCCCAGCGACATATCGGAAACTAAAGTTCCGAACTGCCTCGAGCTTAAAACGTGGCACCACGGAAGCCGCGGATTCGAGTTGATGACATAGCTTTCACCGCCGTTGATAAATCCGCCCAAAGCCACCTCTTTTTCGGGGGTGAGCAAAACTCTTCCTGCCCTTTCCAAAATAACGGGCGCGGTGGAATCCGCCTTTTCATATTCGCGGATTATCTCATCAGACGAGATGTGCCGCGCGTATGCCGTTACAAGGTCGATAAGCTCCTGCCGCACCGCCGCTCTGTCGATGGGGATTATCCCGCCTGTGGAGTAAATAAGTCCGTCAACCCCGAACTCCTTGCACGCCGCGACAAGGGCGGTGTAATGCTCCCGCTCGTACCGTCCACCGTCGTCGTAGATAACCGCAAGCTGAACGGCTATGCCGCTGAGCGTAAGCCGACGGTAGGCTTCGAGGTAGGCATAAAGCTTTTCGCGGTCGTTGCGGTCGTTCAGCTTTAATAGGATGAGCGGGATATCGATTGAAACCGAAAGCTCCCACAAAGCGGTCAGGGGAAGGCTGTTTTTGCATACGGCTT
>USEH01000245.1 GCA_900553675.1 uncultured Ruminococcus sp.
CCGAACAGCCGTGCGAAGCAACTCCGCCGTCGGCAGCTGTCACCACCGTGTTAACAGACGAGAATCTCTGCACCACCTCTCCCGACGGCACGCTGAACGACGTTATCACATCGGGAAGCTTCCACACCGGCACCATAAACAGCCAAACCACGGCAAATCCTGCAAGTGAAGGCAGCGAGCCGCCGCATACAACGACAGTTGTCGAGCCGAATCCGTCCACAACTCCTCCGACAACTACCGCAACCGAAAAGACCTCGGAGATATGCAGCGTTCCAACCGCCCCAGCGACAAAGGCGACTACAAAGACAGCAAAGTCGGAGAAAACAACCACCCCCACAACCACCATAAAGCATCGGGATGATGTCGAAATCAACGCCGAGCCGCTGTGCTATGTTGAATATCCAAAGTGGGCGGAGTATCCCAACATCGAAGACTTTGAAAACCTGGACGTAGACGGCTATTTCTTCTATAATCCCGAATATGATAAAAAGCTTAATGAATACAACGCCGGCGTCCGCGAAAGGCGCAAGCTTGCAAAGAATATCAATGAGTATTCAAACTTTTACAAGACCTCTGCAAGGGAAATTCTTGGTTCGGCGGACGGCGAAAATATGGTTTACTCCCCTCTTGCGCTGTACGAGGCACTTTCAATGCTCGCAGAAATTACCGACGGTTCAACCCGCGACGAAGTGCTTGAGGTTCTGGACTCGCCGGATATCGAAACTCAGCGCGACAGAGCGCAGACTCTGTTTGTTTCCAACTACTCTGAGGCTACGGGCAGCATGGTTCTGCCGGCGGCTTCGCTGTGGATAAACGTGGATTATCCTTATAACAAAGAGGCTGTAGACAGCCTTGCTTTTAACTACTTTGCGGATAGCTATCTTTTTGACGGCTATGATGAAAGCTCTACCGCGCGAATTCAGAATTGGATTAATGAAAAGACAAGAGGACTTCTTAAAGAAGCAGTTGAAGGGGTAGAGCTTACGCCCGATTCCATACTTAACATATGCACAACCCTGTACTTCAACGGCAGATGGTCGGATTGGTTCTATAAAGATTATACCGAAGAAATGACCTTCCATTCTCCAAGCGGTGATATAACCACCGACTTCATGTATAAGCAAGAAAGCGGCAGCCTGTTTTTGGGAAGCAACTTCACCGCAGTAATAAACAGCTTTGAAAATGACGGCGGGTTGATGTATTTCATCCTTCCCAATGAGGGCGAAACGGTTGACGACGTTTTATCATCAGATGAATACCTTGACTTTGTGTTCATCCGCAATCCAAGACAAGACTTCGATTATTACGATGCTATAGTACATCAACGGATTCCGAAGTTTGACATTTCGTCTGATGTCAGCCTGAACCAAGCGTTAAAAAACCTCGGCATAGAAAAAGTCTTTACCGGCAATGGAGACTTTTCCAATCTGATTTCAGAAAAATATCCCGTTTCCGTAGACAAAGTTCAGCACGCCGCAAGAATTAAAATTGATGAAGAAGGCTGTGAAGCTGCAGCCTATGTCGATTTGGGCTTGGTAGGCGAGGCTCCCCCTCCGCCGGAAGAAGTATATTTCACCGCTGACAGACCGTTCATCATAGTTATAAAAACCGACACAAACCAGCCGCTGTTTATGGGCGTAGTCAATAATCCGTAAAAGATACATCCGGCAGACCGAAATAATCCAGTCTGCCGGATGTTATTAGTATATTACATTTTTAGCTCACATCAGCGAAAGATAAAGCTCCTTGATTTCCGCAACGGATGTGTCTCTGGGGTTTCCGGGGCGGCAGGCGTCGTCGTAAGCGGACTGAGCAAGGAAGTCAACATCCTCCGGCTTGACTATATCATTTAAGTCTGCGGGGATTCCAACATCCTTTGAAAGCTGCTTAACGGCGTCTACAGCCGCTTTTCTTGCCTCATCAAGGGTCATAGCGTCAACGCCTTCAACGCCCATTGCCTTTGCGATATCCCTGTACTTCTCGCCGGTGGCGGGAGCGTTATACTCCATAACGGTGGGCAGGATAATAGCGTTTGCAACGCCGTGGGGGGTATCATAAAGCGCGCCCAGCGGGTGAGCCATCGAGTGAACTATGCCCAAGCCGACGTTTGAAAAGCCCATTCCGGCGATATACTGTCCGAGTGCCATGCCTTCCCTGCCTTCGGGAGTGTTGGCAACCGCTCCACGCAGGCTCTTGGAGATTATCTCGATTGCCTTAAGATGGAACATATCCGAAAGCTCCCAAGCTGCCTTGGTAATATAGCCCTCGATAGCGTGTGTCAAAGCGTCCATACCGGTGGCAGCGGTAAGACCCTTTGGCATGGTGGACATCATATCAGGGTCAACAACAGCCACGATCGGGATATCCTTGGGGTCGACGCAGACCATCTTTCTGTTCTTTTCGGCGTCGGTAATAACGTAGTTGATGGTGACCTCGGCAGCGGTTCCGGCGGTTGTGGGAACGGCGATTATCGGGACGCACTTATTGGTTGTAGGAGCAACGCCCTCGAGCGAGCGGACG
>USEH01000246.1 GCA_900553675.1 uncultured Ruminococcus sp.
TCGCCCGCGGGTCCGCCGACAACAAACCTTCCGGTCGGGTTGACGTAGTAGATGGTGTTTTCATCCAGAAGTTCGGCAGGGATTACCGCCTTGATGCACTTTTCAATGATATCCTCCCTGATGGTCTCCTGCGAAACTGCCGCGTCGTGCTGGGTGGAGATTACAACCGTATCCACGCGCACCGGCTTGCCGTCCTCGTATTCCACCGTAACCTGACTCTTTCCGTCGGGGCGGAGATATGAAAGCTCACCGCTCTTGCGAAGCTCGGAAAGCTTCTTTGCCAGCTTGTGGGCGTAGTATATTGGCATCGGCATAAGGGTTGGAGTTTCGTTGCAGGCATAGCCGAACATCATTCCCTGATCGCCAGCGCCGGTGTCGAAGGCGTTGTCCGACCTGCCCTCAAGCGAATTATTCACTCCCATAGCTATATCCGGCGACTGCTGATGAATGGAGGTCAGCACCGAGCAGGTCTCGCAGTCGAAGCCGTACTTAGCCCTGTCGTAGCCGATATCCTTTACAACCCCGCGAACTATGCCGGCTATATCCAGCGACGCCTTGGTGGTAATCTCTCCCAAACAAAGGATAAGTCCTGTTGTGCAGGTGGTTTCGCAAGCCACGCGGGACATTGGATCCTGCTTAAGACATTCATCCAGAACAGCGTCGGAAATCTGGTCGCAGATTTTATCGGGATGACCCTCTGTTACCGATTCTGATGTAAACAAGCTTTTCATTTTTATAGCATTCCTTTCACGTTGACATAATATGGCTGATGTTTTATCGCTGATTAAGCATGCAAAAATGCGCCCGGATAGCCGAACGCATGACAAAACAAATATGTTCCTCATCTTTCGGATAAACCGCTGGATTTAGCACCTTGAAAACAGGTTGCCGGGCTTCACAGGACCAGATTCCTCCGCCACTCTTGATAAGGTTATATCGTTCATTATTATACAACATAGCAATGCGTTTGTCAATACATTTTTCGTCGTTTTAAAAGTAAAAGCGCGCCGGAAAATCCGGCGCGTTCTGTTAGTTCTTTGTAAGCTGCTATTACTCAGCTTCGCCCTCAGCAGGAGCATCCTCGCCCTCGGCAGGAGTGTCTTCACTCTCTGCTGGAGCTTCTTCACCCTCAGCATTTTCAGCAGGAGTCTCTTCGCCCTCAGCGGGAACAGCGTCTGCGGTAGCTGCCTTGTATTCTTCAAGAGTACCCTTGAACACGCCAACCTCGGTTACGGTAAGACCGTCGAGAGTGGTGTTCCATGAGGAAGCCTTGAAAGCAAACTGGGTAGCGGTATCGTCGGTAATGGTGTTGTCAACATACTGAACGGTGTATTCGATGATTTCATCGAACTCGCCGCCGAAGAACTGATAGTCAACCTCCATATTGTGCTGCTCGGAAGCGGTTACCTCGGCGTCATCGATAAGCCATGTTCTGAAGTTTCCTACAGATTCGCCCTTGATGTGAACACAGATGGTGTTGCCCATGGTAACGCCCTCGGGAAGCTTAAAGGAAACCAAGGTAGCGCCGGCGATGGTTACGCCGTTGCCCTCAGCCCATGTAAGGGCTGCATTGTCGGATTCGATAAGCTCGTTTGAAACCTGTCCTCTGCCGAAGTTTTCGGTAGTTATGGGAATAGGTGTGAACATATCCGCAACATAAACAGGCTTAGGCTCCGGCTCCGGTTCAGGTTCCGGCTCGGTGGCTTCGGTGGTTGCCTCGGTAGTTGCTACTGTAGTAGCCTCGGTTACCGGTTCGGTAGCTTCCGTTACCGGCTCGGTGGCTTGGGTATCGTCAGGCTTAACGTCTGCATTGTCGTTGGCATTGTCGCCACAGGCTGCCAATGAAAGCACCATGACGAGCGCCAACAATACTGCTAATAATCTTTTCATCTTTAATTCCTCCAAATAAATTTGGTAAGCTTCGGAATATTATACAGCATAGCATTCCATACTTACAAGCATATTGTAACATATCAGGATTATAAAATCAATTAAATTTCTAAAATATAATAGCCATTTTTTCAAAAAGTTCAGACATTGGTTATAATCCCCAACTTGCCATCTGCGGTCTTAAACCGCATATAATCCGGCTGAGCAGGCAGGAACGGATATTCTGCCGTCCTTTGCGGATATCTCTCCGCCAAAGCTGTAAACCGTTTCTTTAGGGATATATCCGCACTCAAACTCGCACGGCTCGCCGGACGGATTTATAACCGCAAGTATTCTTTCACAACCGCCGGTTCGCAGATATGCCAGCGGGTAGGAGTTCTTTTCGGCATACACAAACTCGATTTCGCCGTTGGACATAAGTGCTTCGTGCTGCTTGCGAATGGTTATCAGCTTTTTAACCTCGTTATACAGCGATGAGCCGTCCTGCATTTGTCTCTTTGATATTGCTCTGTTTAACATAACGGTCATACTGGGAAGAAAAACTGTCACCAGACTGATAAAGAATGCCTTCTACAGTCTCTTCCAGTGTTTCTAAGGC
>USEH01000247.1 GCA_900553675.1 uncultured Ruminococcus sp.
GTAGGCAGATCAAGCCCAGCCATAAGCGAAATCAAGGTGGACTTTCCCGAACCGGATTTGCCGATAATTGCATAAAGTCTGCCCGCCTGAAATTCATAGCTCACGCCTTTAAGGGCGTTCACCGTTTGATATTTTCCCTTGTAGCTGTATACAACGTTGTTGAGTAAGATTGACATATCATCACCCCTCTATTCGTCCTTAATCATTAGCATCAGATTGTTTCTGAGGAAGACGGCAAGTGCCGTTGACACCCCCGCAAGCAGCAGTATCAGAAAAATAAGTATTGTCGGCAAAGGTCTCCAAAGGAAATACCCTCCGCCTATTATAACTCCAAGCACTGCCGGAAGCATCTGCTCAAAGACAAACTCGCCGAAAATCGCCATGTCGGATTGACCTAAAATCCTTTTGATGGCGATGTCGTGCTTGCTTCCTCTGATGACTATAAATCCAATCAAGAACCCCGAAGCGGCAGAAAGCACAAGAATTATTATGCTGACTACCGAGTTGACCCGAAGGCTGCTTTTCAGCGATGACTCCGCCTGCTTAAGTGCCGAATCGTTTATGCTGAGCGCAAGCTTTGACGAATCCGGCTCTGCATTGGGGTCGGGAAGAGCAAAATGCTCTTCGGCGGTTTTCTTGAAAAGCTCTAAGCTGTCGTTGTCTTTAAGCACCATTCTGAGTGCGCAGGCTTCGCAGAACCCGTTCATGCTCTTTGATATATTCAGATATGTATTCCACGATGTAAAAATCTTTTCAGCCTCGCCGGAATACTTTCCCACGACCTTTAAGCTTGTAGAATCCACAGGCAGCGACTGCAAGCCCTCCGCAAGCTCTTCGGGGACAAGGCAGAGGTTTTAGCCGGAAAGGAATCCCGCTTCGTTATAGCCCTGACTCCACGTGATCACGCAGCCGTTTTCGGGGAGCAGGACTTGATCAAAGCTGAGTGAGTTTGTCCCGACAAGCGAATAAGTCTCGCCCTGATATGTAAAATCCATGCTTCCTTTTATCTCCACCGACCGTGCAAGCTCCTTGAAATCGGAGGGCAGAGTGGGAATCTCTCCGGTGAAAAGGGTGTAGACATAATTAGGGATGAACAGTCCGTCCGACTTTGAACCGGCTGCATTGGTGACGGTTCCCATAACCTCAATCCCATGATAGATTGAATTAAAATGATTTTGCGCGGAGACGTTATTCGCATTCAGCAGACATAGAACCGCGCTCACCACTGCCCCGAAAAGCATTGTTATAATAAAGATAACGGGGCTGCGCCTTGTCTTTGCAAAATAGTATTTTAGCATTTTTCACCTCCGCGGCGGTTGATGGAATTAAAATTATCATACCAAAGTGCACTGTTAGCAGACATCACGTCCGCTTTTATCACTTGTTTCGAGTAAGTCCTGTTATGCCTTTATCATCATTCCTCCGGCGGTATAATTGTATATCCGAACCGTTCTGCCAATTTCAATGCCCACTCCGCATCGCGGCTGAGTGAAATATCAACGCTGTTTATCATGTTGACGACAATAGGTATCTGCTCCTCGCTTTTCAGATTGAACCATATGCAAAGACCGTAATAATCATCATAGCAGGCATATTTCGGTAGACCGTCAAGGAAATACACCTGTATGGTTCTGCCCATCTTGTCGGTGTAGGTTTCATGGTCAAACTTGTCGATGTAATCTTTGATAAAATCCTGCGCGTGCATCCACGGAGACTCCGCAAGGAAGAAGGTTGATTTTACCATGGGACCTGCCGCACGATATGTTATAAGATCACCGTCCATTATTCTTACGGGAATATCACCGTCGTAAATAGGTATGCCTGTAAGCTCATTTTCAAGCACATAATAATCACGATAGAAGCGGAAGCCCTTCCAGCCCTTCGGTGCCATTACCGAGCGGTACAAAGGTCCAAAGCTATATCCGATTTTCTCGTAGCCGGAGTAGTCGCAGTCAAAGGTGTTATCAGCAAAAATGGTGACCTCTTTGCCCTCGGGTCGGGTTTTTAAATCGCTGTAATAGTCTGTCCAGTAGTCGCTGTAACTTTTGATTATAAGAGTATATTCTTCTTCATCATAGGGAACATCCTCATCAAGAGTAGCAGCCTCGCCGTTTTTCGATTCATATTTCACGGTGTCAACAATTTTAAGAATATCGTCCACGTTGTCGCCGTCGTCGAGATTAAAGAACACGCAAAGCTCGGGGCAGTCGTCAAACGTGGCGAAATCAAGCTTTCCATCGAGATAGTAAAGCTTCATTCCCGCGCCGGAATCGGTGGTGTACGTTTCCTCGACAAACGGTGTTCCCGTGTCCTGCCAGCCGTCTACATGGGTTTGCGCGCGACCGTTTACAGCAACTGCAACAAACAGCTTGCCGCCGTAAAGCTCCTTCTGCTCAGGGATATCACCGTCGTAAAACTGGATTCCCACGTGCTGCGGTTCGATAATCT
>USEH01000248.1 GCA_900553675.1 uncultured Ruminococcus sp.
CCTGCATAGCCATTGCGACAGGAGTTGCAATTCCGACGATGACATCCGACTTGTCGGCGATGAAGTTTGCGATTATCTGGTTCATAACAGCGGCGTCGGCGTTGGGATTGTCGTAGTTTACGTTGATGGTAACGCCGTTTTCTTCTGCCAAGACTTTAAGCTGGCTTTGGATATTCTCGGCGATCTGGTTAAGAGATGCGTCGTCGACATAGTTGCATATGCCCACGGTGTAGGTCTTGCCGCCGGCGTTTTCGTCCTTAGAGTCGCCCTGATTATCGGTCTGCTTGTCGCCGCAGGCGGTAAGGCTTAAAAGCATCATAGCGGACATTGCCGCGCATAAGATTTTTCTGAGTAAAGTGTTTTTCATTTTTGTGTACCTCCAAATATCAAATAAAATGTTTGGGCGTGATAGATAAAATAAAAGACTTCGCCCCGAAATCATGGGACAAAAGTCTGAAACCTCTGCGATACCACCCAAATTGAATACCTTTTAAGCCGGAGCTTTGTTAGTATTCCACTCGCTTATGCGTTCTATCAAACGCATCCCGCCTGATAACGGATGGGAACCCCGTCGGTCAATACTCGGCGCGTTTACAAAGCAACACTGCGTTTACTGAGTTAACGTTCCTTTCAAACCGCCCTCAGAAGTCCATTCACCTGCGCTCCGCCGCCCCGCTCACAGCCCCCGGGACTCTCTTTCTACTTTTCGCCGTTATAAATTGTACAAAAAATCGCCACAAAATCCATCGCCTTGCGATTTTGTGGCGATTTTCTTGTCTACAATTTAAACGGCGAATAGTACTACACGTGATATCGCAAGCTACTACTCTTCATCAAAGGTTTGCTTTATTTGAATGATGTTATTATACACCACTCTTTCAGCTTTGTCAAGCGGTAAAGCGAAAAAAGTACTTCGGCATATTAGCCAAATAAAGCGTTGAAAACTGCTTGGCTGTTGATGGATTGATAAAGCGGGTAGAATGTAATATTGACATCTCACCGTCGGGGAGGTATACTTATCTCAGAAAAAGGGGGTTATATATATGAGAAGATCTGACAGGGAAGTAACCGTTTATTCGGAAATCCTTGATATAATGCGCAGGTGCGACGTTTGCCGCCTTGCCCTTAACGACGGCGATTACCCCT
Source organism: uncultured Ruminococcus sp. (assembly GCA_900553675.1). Classification (GTDB taxonomy): domain Bacteria; phylum Bacillota; class Clostridia; order Oscillospirales; family Ruminococcaceae; genus Faeciplasma. The sequence goes on from USEH01000248.1 coordinate 1,147, forward strand.
ATATTCTCCCGCTGAATTTCGGGATGGATGTGCAGGGCGGCAGGGTAACGCTTTACTTTCACGGAGCGGCGCAGGGCAGAAAGTATGATATAATCTCGCGCGACAACCGCGCAAGCTTTGAAATGGACTGCTCCCACCGGATTGTCACCCGCCCCGAAAAGAAAAGCTGTACCATGGAATACGAAAGCGTTATCGGCAGGGGAAGGATTGAGATGGTTGAGGGCTCTGCAAAGCTTGCCGCGCTGAAGCTTTTAAACGCCCACTACGGCGCGCAGGAGCTTGAAATAGACGAAGCCGTTGTGCAAAGAACCACCGTCATGCGGCTTGTGGTGGAGGATATTACTGCCAAGAGAAGGATGGTAAGTAAAGAATAAAACCAGCTGAGACGCATATTTTAACGTCTCAGCTGATTTTTATATGCAAATGCTTATTTCTTTAACAGTCCGCTCAGATATTCAATCGCTGCGTCTCCCATAGCCTTGTGTCCTTTCACGCTTGGGTGCAGACCGTCGCCGGAGTCGTACTCGGCTTTGAGCTTCGTATTATCGTCGGGGTCGCAGGTGGCAGCGGCGAAGGCAACAACGCCGTCGAAGCCGCTGTCTTTGCTCAGCATCCATTCGTTGACCTTCGAGCGGATCTGCTCGTGAAGCTCGGAAGCCCACCAATCGTTGTTTCCGAACGGCGTGATGGTTCCCGCGTATATCTTGATTCCGCGGCTGTGGCAGGCTTCAATCATCGCCTTGTACTCTTTTATCATATCCTCCGAGGTGTCGGTCTGCGCTCCGGGGATGTCGTTTGTTCCTATAAGAATTACAACGCTGCGCACGCCGGGGACGTTTAATACATCTCTCTCAAACCTGTCCTTAGCCGGGATTCCGGAACCGCCCCATATGGCGTTGCCGGCAATAGCCGTGTTGACAACCGAAATGTGCTTGGTGGCAGGGTCGCTCTGAAGAGCCTGACCAAGAAGGTCGCTCCACGAATCGAAGCCGTTGAAGGTGGAAATAGAGCCGTCGGTAATCGAGTCGCCAAAGCATACAAGAGTTTCGGTGCCTTCGGAATAGGCATCAGCACGGCAGAAGGAGAAGTAGCTCCACATCCACGCGGTGGGATTGAAGTTTTCGCTTACGTGGTTGCCGTCAACAACCCAGCTTCCGCAGTCAGCCTCGGCGTGGCAGGTCGGGAAGGCGGGAGTAGTGCCGAATTTAGTGGATACTGCCAGAAATTCAAGACCTTCAAAGGAAAAATCGATTTCGTCCGAGGTAACCGTTTCGCCGGCGGGGATGGTAACGCTTTC
>USEH01000249.1 GCA_900553675.1 uncultured Ruminococcus sp.
CGGCAGTCATGGAAAATCTGCAAAACGTTCACAATTTATTTAAAAACAACTATTGACAACAGCGGAGGGCGGTAGTATATTTAGTTTAGCACTCAGAGATGTCGAGTGCTAAATCAATCAGAAAGAGGGCCGCTGGTTTGGAACTGACAGATCGAAAGAAAAAAATCCTTCGGGCTATCGTTGAAAGCTATATCCAGACGGCCGAGCCGGTCGGCTCCAAGTATATCGCCCAGATGCCGGACCTAGCCTACTCCTCTGCGACCATCCGCAACGAGATGGCAGAGCTTGAAAAGCAGGGATATCTTGAACAGCCCCACACCTCGGCTGGCAGGGTTCCCACCTACTCCGGCTATCGCCTGTATGTAGACCAGCTATTGCAGACCGATCCCCTTTCGGATGAGGAAAAGCAGGAGCTCGACGGTATGCTTCCCGAAAACGAGTATTCCGAAGAAAAGCTTGTTAAATCCGCCTCGAGGGCTTTGGCAAAGATAACCAGCTGTGCGTCGTTCGTTTCGAGCGAGAATCCAAAGTTTTCGGTGATATCCAAGGTTGAGGTAATCCCCACCGGCAAGCGGCTTTATGTGCTTTTAATGATAACCTCGACAGGCAAAATCAAAAACCGCACCTGCCGGTTAGAGCTTGATTTAACCAACGAACAGCTTGAGTATTTCACAAGCTTTGTAAAGCAGAATTTAGAGGGCGTCCCGCTGGGAGTTTTAAGCGATGAAATGCTTGAAAAGCTTGAAACCGCAATGGGAACATACCTTATTGCAATGTCTCCCTTAGTTCAGGGCATATTTGATATGTCCAAGGAGATTACAAAGCGAGATGTTGACATAAGCGGCGCGCGGAATCTTTTAGACTGCAAGGACATAGATTCCCGCGAGCTGATAACATTCTTCGACAACGGCGACGAGCTGCGCAGGCTTATGGACGACAGCTTCAGCGGCATACACGTTTTGTTCTCGGAGGAAGACGAAAACTTCCTTGTCGGAAATTCAAGCCTTGTAAGCTCGAACTTCTTAAAAGACGGCAAGGTTGCGGGGCATCTGGGAGTTATAGGTCCCATGCGGCTTGACTACAAAAAGATTATTCCGTATGTTGAATATTTCACCGATAAAATCACCGAAATTCTTTCAACTAACGACGATATAATATACAACGACAATGATGCAGAGGATGAAAACGAAGATGAGTAAGAAAAACGAAAACGAAGAAATCAAGAACACACCCGAAGCCGAAAATCCCGAAACGGCAAATCCCGAAGCGGAAAATCCTGCTGAGGAGGCTGCGGCTGAGGAAAAGTCCCCCGTCAACGAGGAGCTTGAAAAGGCTAAGGCAGACTTAGAAGCCGCACAAAAGGAGCTTGCCGAGTACAAAGACAAATACTTAAGGCTTATGGCGGAATACGACAACTTCCGCAAGCGCTCCGTAAAGGAAAAGGCGGATATCTACCCCGAAGCAACCGCAAAGGCAGTCGAAGCATTTTTGCCGATGGCGGATAATTTCGAGCGCGCTTTAAGCACCGAAACCACCGACGAAAAGTATAAGTCGGGAGTTAAGATGATATACTCTCAGCTCGGCGAAGCATTCAAGTCGCTCGGCGTTGAGGTTATAGACCGAGTTGGAGAGACCTTCGACCCCAACCTTGAAAACGCCGTAAGCCGGATTGAAGACGAAAACCTTGGCGAAAACGTTGTTGCGCAGGTCTTCCAAAAGGGCTACAAGCGCGGCGACAGGGTTATAAGACACGCGATGGTGGTCGTCGCAAACGTCTGATAAAATATCACGAAAACAGCGGCGAAAGCTGTTTATATACATTATCTAATAAAAACTTTAAACTCAAAGGAGAGAAAATATTATGTCAAAAATCATAGGTATAGACCTTGGTACAACCAATTCCTGCGTTGCCGTTATGGAAGGCGGCGAGGCTGTAGTTATCCCCAACAGTGAGGGCGCAAGAACCACCCCCTCGGTTGTAGGTATCTCTAAGAACGGCGACAGACTTGTCGGTCAGGTTGCAAAGCGTCAGGCTGTTGTTAACTACGACAACACCGTTATTTCCATCAAGCGCCATATGGGTTCGGACTACAAGGCAACCCTCGGCGGCAAGACCTACACCCCTCAGGAAATCAGCGCAATGATCCTGCAAAAGCTTAAGGCAGATGCAGAGGCTTACCTCGGCGAAAAGGTTACCGAGGCTGTTATCACCGTTCCTGCCTACTTCACCGACGCTCAGCGTCAGGCAACCAAGGACGCCGGCAAGATCGCGGGTCTCGATGTCAAGCGTATCATCAACGAGCCGACCGCAGCCGCTCTGGCCTACGGTCTGGATAAGGAAAAGGCCGATCAGAAGATCATGGTCTACGACCTCGGCGGCGGCACCTTCGATGTCTCCGTG
>USEH01000250.1 GCA_900553675.1 uncultured Ruminococcus sp.
TTGTTTTCTCTTGTGACTACTCTAAGGGGATTATATCAGATTCATTGATTTTGCGGCGATTTTCTTGTTTGCGTTTAAATGGCAAGTAGTTATCAGACATAATAGTTGTTTTCAGAATTTTAACAAAATTTCGATTGTGATTTTACATTTGTATGCTATAATCGCAAAGAAAGGGCAAAATACAAGCTAAAATAAGCTTTTATAAAGCAAAGGAGGATGATTATGCCATCAACTTATGCGCATTACCGGTTTGGCAGAGATGTTTTTGCAAAGCTCCCGCAGGATGTAAAAAAGATAATTCAGGGAAATGAAGACTTGTTTAATATAGGAGTTCACGGTCCCGATTTGCTGTTCTACTTTAAGCCTCTTACAAAGAATCACGTAAATAGAGTGGGCTATGGGCAGCACGACAAGCCGGCTTGCGATTTCTTCTTCCCTGCTGCCAAGGCAATTAAGCGCAGCGGATATTCAAGCGCCTGCCTGTCCTATATCTTCGGTGTGATTTGCCATTTTTGTTTAGACCGCGAGTGTCATGATTATATCGACCAGAAAATCAACGAAAGCGGGGTCGGACACGCTGAAATCGAATGCGAGTTCGACCGCGGACTGATGGTGCGCGACGGGCTGAATCCCCTGTCACATATATTAACAAAACATATTCACCCAAGTAAAACCTATGCTGCGGTGATAAGCCGCTTTTACAGCGGGATAAGCTCGGACGAGATATACGCTGCGATGAAGTCGTATATTTTCTACAACAGGCTTATGCGGTGCCCCAACTTTATAAAAAGGGGACTTATTTACGGAGCGCTGCGAATAATAGGAAAATACGACAGCTTTCACGGCATGATAGTAAATGTCAAGCCAAATCCAAAATGCAAGGACAGCAACGAAAAGCTTTGGCAAAGATACCAAAAAGCAATAGTAAGAGCGGTAAATCTTATCTGCGATTTTTGCGGCAATGCGGACGGCTCTAAGCCGTGGAGCGATATCTACAACTACACATTCGGCTCGAAATACATACCAAACGAACAAATAATGCAAGCAGAGGGGTGTAAAACATGAAGTTCAAGCTGACAAAGGAAGAAAAAAGCTGGGTGCTGTATGACGTCGGAAATTCGGCGTTCGTCCTGCTGGTATCAACTATTTTCCCGATTTACTTCAACTCTCTTTCGGAAAAAGCGGGGTTGACCTCGGTAGACTACCTTGCGTACTGGGGATATGCCACATCTTTTGCAACGCTTATTGTTATGCTGTTAGGACCTGCCTTAGGAAGACTGTCCGACGGCAAAAGCCGCAGAAAAACTTTCTTCCTTATCTCCATTCTGATCGGTGCTGCCGGCTGCGCTTTATTGGGCTTTACTGCGAGCTGGCTTGTCTTTCTTATTATCTTTATAATTGCCAAAGCGGGACATTCCATGAGCCTGATATTCTACGATTCAATGCTTTCAGACATCACCTCGGAAGATCGGATGGACAATGTTTCCTCTCAGGGCTACGCATGGGGATATATCGGCAGCTGTATTCCATTTGTAATATCATTGGCGCTTGTTTTAGGCGCAGACAAAATCGGAATATCCATGTCCACCGCCATGATGATTGCCTTTATTATCTGCGCGGTGTGGTGGATCGGCGTTTCTATGCCGCTGATTAAGACCTATCATCAGCCGCAAAAACAGCAGGCGCAGAAATCAAATGTATTCGGTGAAATCCGCAAAATTCTGTGCGAAATCGGCGCGGACAAGAAAATTCTGCTCTTTCTTATCGCATATTTCTTCTACATAGACGGAGTTTACACAATTATTGACATGGCGACTGCGTATGGCTCAGCATTGGGACTGGACACCGTGGGATTGCTTTTAGCGCTGCTATTAACCCAGATAGTTGCTTTTCCAAGCTCTATAATCATCGGAAGGCTTTCCAAAAAAGTCGAGACCAGAAAAATGATTATGGTATGCATAAGTGCGTATTTGGGAATTGCGATATTTGCCATATTTATGACCTCTCAGCTTCACTTCTGGATCCTTGCCGTGGCGGTAGGATTGTTCCAAGGCGGAATCCAAGCACTTTCACGCTCTTACTATGCAAAAATAATTCCTTCCGAAAAGTCGGGAGGATACTTCGGTATTTTAGATATCTGCGGCAAGGGAGCTTCATTTTTGGGAACGGCGGTTATCAGCGTAGTATCGCAGGCGACAGATAACATCAACGCAGGCGTAGGCGCTATTTCCGTGTTCTTTGTGATCGGGCTTCTGCTTTTCGGCGTTCATTCAAAAGTCAAAAAGGCTGAACAGCCGATAATTGAGTAGCCAAAAATTGTATTCCGGTTTTGGAAATACATATCTTCAAAAATGTAAAAAAAGCCAAGCGGCTGCTGCACTCTCTGCAACAGC
>USEH01000251.1 GCA_900553675.1 uncultured Ruminococcus sp.
TTGATTTTGTCACAACCCTAAAGCTTTCCAGCCGCGAAGAGATGATTGGCGCGCAGATACTCAAAGAGGTAAAATCGCGCCTGGGCTTTTTGAAGAATGTAGGTCTGGACTATCTCACCCTTTCCCGAGCCGCGGCGACGCTTTCGGGCGGCGAAAGCCAGAGAATTAGGCTTGCTACCCAGATAGGCTCCTCGCTTGTGGGCGTGCTTTATATCCTTGACGAGCCGAGCATAGGTCTTCATCAGCGTGATAACGACAAGCTTATAGAGTCGTTAAAGCGCCTTCGCGATCTGGGCAACACCCTGATCGTTGTTGAACACGACGAGGACACCATGCGCGCGGCGGATTACATTGTAGACGTAGGACCAGGCGCGGGAATCCACGGCGGAGAGATTGTCGCTGCCGGAAGCATAGAGGACATCATGAACTCAAAGCGCTCGATAACCGGAGCGTATCTCAGCGGCAGAAGAACCATTCCCGTCCCCGAACACCGAAGAGCGGGCAACGGCAGCTTTTTAACGGTTGTCGGGGCGAGGGAGAACAATCTTAAAAACGTCACCGTTAAGATTCCGCTTGGCACCTTCACCTGCGTTACAGGCGTTTCGGGAAGCGGCAAAAGCTCGCTTGTCAACGAAATCATATATAAAGAGCTTGCGGTTAAGCTAAACCGTGCAAAAATCGTTCCTGGCGAGTTCAGAAAGATTGAAGGTCTTGAAAATTTAGACAAGATAATAAATATCGACCAGTCACCGATAGGAAGAACCCCGCGCTCCAACCCTGCCACCTATACCGGCGTTTTCAACGACATCCGCGAGCTCTTCTCTCAGACGAAGGACGCTAAAAAGCGCGGCTACAATCAGGGCAGATTCTCCTTTAATATGCGCGGCGGACGGTGCGAAGCCTGCGAGGGCGACGGCATACTCAAAATAGAGATGCACTTCCTGCCGGATGTTTACGTCCCCTGCGAGGTCTGCAAGGGCGCGCGCTATAACCGCGAGACCCTCGAGGTCAGATACAAGGGCAAGAACATCGCCGAGGTTTTAGACATGACCATCGAGGAAGCCTGCACCTTCTTTGAAAATATCCCCAAAATATATCGCAAGATAAAGACAATGAATGAGGTGGGCTTGGGCTACCTAAAGCTTGGTCAGCCCTCAACAACCCTTTCGGGCGGCGAAGCTCAGCGAGTAAAGCTTGCAACCGAGCTTTCACGCCGAGCCACCGGCAGGACGATATACGTGCTGGAGCCGACAACCGGTCTGCACACCGACGACGTTAGCAAGCTGATATCCATGCTCACCCAGCTCTGCGAAAGCGGAAACACCGTGCTTGTAATCGAGCATAATTTAGACGTGATAAAGTGCGCGGATTACATCATCGACTTGGGTCCCGAAGGCGGAGTTCGTGGAGGAACGGTGGTTGCAACCGGAACGCCGGAGGAAGTCGCCGCAAATCCTAAATCCTTCACCGGCGAATATCTTAAAAAGGTGCTTAAAATGTAGAATTACAGGCTGTCGCGCTTTGCGGCAGTCTGTTTTTAGAGAGATATTAAACCTGCGGGCTAATAATTCGCCCTGAATTAGATTACGTCGTCATTGATTTATGCTATCCGGGGAAGTATAATAATATCAGAACAGACGTCGGTTCAATAAAATTCTGGAGGTACACTATGAATATATTATTAGATGAAAACCTGCGCAAGCTCAGAACTTCTCGCGGCAGCAGACAGGAAGACCTTGCCAATCACCTTGGCGTTAGTGTTCAGTCGGTTTCCAAGTGGGAGCGCGGCGAAAATCTTCCCGATTTAACGCTTATACCCGCGATAGCGAGCTATTACAACGTAACCGTTGACGACCTTTTGGGCGTGGGAGAGGTGCGCAAGCAGGAGAAAATCGATTGGTACTTCGCCGAGAGCAAAAGGCTCCTGCACGACGGCAAAACCGAGGAAAATATTGAGCTTATGCGCAAAGCGGTTAAGGAATTTCCCAACGAATATAAGCTGATAGGGCAGCTTGCTTTTTCTCTGTTTTTCGGCAGCCACGGCGACAAGACAGCGCTTTCCGAGAGTATAGAGCTTGATGAAAAGGTTTTGAGGGAATCTACAGATGCAGCAATCCGCGAACTCAGTATTCAGCGCCTTTGCTTATCCTACAATCAGCTCGGCAATAAAGCAAAAGCCAAGGAATACGCCGAAATGAGCGGGTTTATGTATAATTCCAAGGATGTGATGCTGTCCTATGTTCTTGAGGGCGAGGAGGGCGACACGCATAACAAGAAGCTTATCGATAGCGCATTAAACCTGATTATAAACACTATCAACAAATTGGACAGCATCGACTGGCTGACCCGCCACG
>USEH01000252.1 GCA_900553675.1 uncultured Ruminococcus sp.
GTCGCTTATTGCGCTTATCTCCAAAGCTTGCGAGGAGGAGGGCATACAGCCGGAATTTTTCCAGTCCAACCACGAGGGCGACATAGTCGACAAAATCCAGTCGGCATACGGCGTATTCGACGGCATTGTTATCAATCCCGCCGCATACACTCACACAAGCGTTGCCATTTTAGACGCTTTAAAGGCTGTTGCCATCCCAGCAGTGGAGGTTCATATCTCCGACGTTAAGTCGAGGGAGGATTTCAGGCAGATATCCTATGCCGGAAAAGCCTGCATCAAGACCTACATGGGATTGGGCTTTGAAGGCTACGTTCAGGCAGTAAAGTACTTAAAGGATTATCTCAGTCGTTGACATTAAGCAATACCAAAAGGAGAAGCAAATGTCAATCAGATTGATTATCGATTCAGCATCAGACATCCCATACGCAAAGGCAAAGGAAAAAGGCTGGCTGTTCCTGCCGCTTACGGTCACGTTCGGCGACAAGCAGTATCTTGACGGCATAGACCTCGACCCCGACAGCTTTTTTGACAAGCTTATCGAGTCGGACACTCTGCCGTCTACATCCCAACTGACGCCTTATGATTACGAAAAAGCGTTCGGCGAGGTTATTTCCGCGGGAGACACCCCCATTGCCATAACCCTTTCATCCAAGCTTTCGGGTACATATCAGAGCGCCCGCATAGCGGCGGAGGGCTTTGGCGGAAAAGCCTTTGTTGTGGACAGCCTCAACGCAACTCTTGGCGAAGCAATACTCATCGAGTACGCCCAGCGTCTTGTCGACGAGGGAAGATCGGCTGAGGAAATAGTCTCCATGTTAGAGGAAAAACGCTCTAAGATATGTCTTCTGGGACTTCTGAATACCCTTGACTATCTGCGAAAGGGCGGAAGAATATCGGCTGCCGCCGCGATTGCCGGAACAATGCTTTCGATAAAGCCTGTTGTCGATATCGACGACGGCGAGGTAAAGCTTGTGGGCAAGGCGCGCGGCTCGAAAAACGGCAACAACCTTTTAGCCGAGCTTATATCAAGGTGCGGAGAGGTTGATTTTGATATGCCGTTCACGCTTGCATATTCCGGCAGCGATAGAGCCGTGCTGGATAAGTACGTAGCCGATTCCAGACACTTCTGGGAGGGGCACACCGCCGAGCTTCCGGTTATGAGAATATGCGCGACTATCGGAACGCATATCGGTCCCGGCTCTATCGCGGTTGCGTTCTTTGCAAAATAATAGATTGATTTATTCTGATATTAAACAGGAGTAGATATAATGAAAGAGATAGAAACCGTTCTTGCAAGCAACATAATACAGCTAAGGCGTCAGGCAGGAATGACTCAGATTGATCTTGCGGCGAAGCTCAATTATTCCGATAAATCTGTTTCAAAGTGGGAGCGCGCGGAGTCGCTTCCCGATATAGCTGTACTCAAAAACATGGCGGACATCTTCGGAGTGACGGTTGACTATCTCATAACAGCGCACGATCCCAATGAAAAAAAGAGCTTGATTACGCACATGGGGCTGCTGCCCCACGCTATTATAACGTGGATATCCATAATCGGAATCTGGATATTGGCACTGCTGATATTTGTAATATGCTGGATATGCGGCAGCATAAGATGGATGATTTTCATATATGCAATTCCCATATCCCTGATAACTCTTTTGGTGCTTCACACGCTCTGGGATCATGGACGGTTCAATTTCTTGATAGTATCCGGACTGGTAATCAGCGTTATACTTTTAGTATATCTTGCATTTTTAGACAGGAACTGGTGGCAGCTGTTTTTATTGATAGTTCCGGCAGAAATTGAAACAGCTCTCTGCTTCTGGCTCGGAAAGAAGATAAAAAAGTAGATTTCTGGCAGTAGAATCCCATAAAAAGGGATTCTACTGCTTAATTTTTAATAGTAGAGCCTATAATATGGTCAATAGGTTGCTTTTAGATGGCAAAGGGTGTACAATAAAAGCAGAGGAACAAGTACAGAAATAATTCGTTCCAGTAATTTTCCATAAAGGCAGGTTCACATCATGATCAGATTATTTACAGACACATCGTCAAACTTTTCTACAGAAATGGTAGAAAAATACAATGTTTCGGTTATACCGTTTTCATACTCAATCAACGGAGTCACACAGGAATACAGCAGCTTTGCAGGCTTTGACCCCAAGGATTTCTATTCTCAGATGCGCGCAGGAGCACAGATAAAAACCTCAATGATAAACGTCGTGACATTTATAATTCCGTTTGAGGTTGCTCTTAAGGCTGGAGACGATGTTATATACATCGGAATGTCCGGCGCGGTAAGCGGCTCGG
>USEH01000253.1 GCA_900553675.1 uncultured Ruminococcus sp.
CCCCCCAAGTCTATGGCGGGCCGTGAGGAAGTATCTTTAAGCCCCCATACAGTCCTCGCACCCGAAGTACCGCTTCCGGGTTCCAGGCTGGCGTTGATCGCTAGGAACAGCTTGTTGTTCACCTCCTTAGCTGTCCGTCTCGGCGGCGCGCCTGATTTGCTCGTGTATGGGTTATGTACCGATAATGCCGTCTATTTAATTGTCAATGTACCAGTGAAGGTGAGAAACTTGTCCTTCTTATTAACACTGACAAAAAGAGTAAAAAACAGGCGCTTCAAATGAAACTTTATCAAAAATATTTTGCCAGCTGTTTCAATCCGCGCCGGATGCTGTCACGAACACGACTTGGATCTACTCCTTCTGCTGTGGCAATCTCACTTACCCGCATTCCCAGGTAATACCGAGCATAAATCCGTTTGGCTTGTTTCTCCGGCAATACCATCACAGCGGCATAAAGCTGCTCCCGCAGCTGCTTCTCCTCCAGAACAGCTTCCGGAGTCAGCGGTTTGTGCAGCACAGCATTTTCAATGCCGTTCTCATAGTCCAGAGAATACTGTGCCTTATAACGATACATCTGGCGTTCATAGGCATTCTCTGCCCGATCTGTAGCACGAAATACCTCCAACACGTCCTCTGAAACCTCTATCATGGTGTCAGTTTTATAAATATCGGGATACAGTTCCCGTAAATTGATCTGTTTCATAATTACCTCCGTTTCGGTTAATGGTGACAAGTGACCGAAACGGTGGCGGCGGGGACCGGCAGCGGTATACATCGGGAGACTTCCTGGAAAAATGGCAATAAAAAACGCCAGCTTCCCGCAAAGAGAAACTGGCGCAACAAAATAAGTCACAATTATACTGATTTTTACGGAAGGATAATGCCGATACAAAGTTAAACTTACCCGGAGGGGGAGCTATGCTTTTTTTAATTGATGTAACTCATGGGTATTATGAACCACTAACACAGACATGACGGCATCCTCCTATATGCCGCCCCTGCTGATTGCATAAGGGTTGTCGGGTTTCTATTTTAGGCAAAAAGAAACGGCGGCTCTGAAAATCAAAGCCGCCGAAATAGAATAGGCGCATGAAAATATGTCTGCTCTGCGACGGCTTTTTTTCTTTTGCCGTCGTCCGGCAGAATGTTATTCAATATTCAGTTCAATGCTTCCTGTAAAATCCTCACATTCAATGCCAAAATAATTTCCACCATCGGGAAGTGTAATAGTATCGCTATATGAGATTTGATTTGTCAAGGTGTTTTTCTGCAAAACACAATGTTTCTGAAAACAGCGTTCAAAATATACGCAGAGCCGATAGTCTGCAAAGGATGCGAATTATCGGCTCAAAAGTTCTCTTTTATTTGTAATCGTTACTTTTCCAATTCCAGATATTCTTGTCCCATGAAGAAGAGTGTCAAACTGTTTTTATCTACTTCTATCTCAAATTCCACGCTGTTATCTCCCTGTTCCACACAAATCATATTTGTAGAAGGGAAGCTATACGATGCACTGCCACAGGAAAGATCCGGAGCGGGCATATCTTTACTCACAGTAAGTTCCCCATTCTCTTGAAAGGTAAATACCTCCTCAGCATTTGCATCCTTCCATGTGCCAATAATATCTTTTTCGTTCTGAATGCGATTTACTTTACCAACACATACAACGGCAAGTATAACTACACCAACAGTCAAAGCAATGCCTGCAACCCTCTTTACCAGTTTCTTTTTGCTCAATTTCTATTACCTCCGTTTCTGTTACTTTGTTAGATTGAATGATTACATATTGCTCAATTTCAGTTCCTCTACAATTTCCACCTTTGATACGCTTCTAACAGCGAACATCATAGCGATACATACTATTGCACTTACGGCAAAGACGGCAAGCACATAGATACCACCGTTGAGATAAAAAGCAAATGGTGTCATACCCATCGATATGAAGTAGTAGATAGCACAATGAATCAGAAAGCTCACAGGTAACGCAAGAACCAATGCTTTTACACCGTACAAAATAGCTTCGAGCAATAGCGTACATTTTAATCCTTTGGCAGTCATACCAACGCTGCGCAGAACTGCAAATTCACTTCTTCTCAAATGAATCGTATTCGATATAGTGTTACAAACATTCAAGCTGATAATAACCGTCATCAGAATCGAGAACAAACAGATTACCAGTTTTGCAATCGTATATACTTGTCTGGAATTATTCGTTGCGGCTGCAATGTCCACAGTTTGCGGAAATCCTCTGT
>USEH01000254.1 GCA_900553675.1 uncultured Ruminococcus sp.
GACTCTGTGGCTGGATTCGGACTTGCGAAAGCGGAGCCGGACAGTGTGAAAAAGCCGCCGCTTCACAAATTGTTTACAAACACATTTGATCCCTCCTCAAATTGTTCGGATTTGAACTCACGAAATTAGGCAACCGGCAATCCGATATATTTCTGTCTTGCAACAGATAAAAACAAAAATGATCCCCTAGCGAACCTCCGCGCTATGTGTTATACTTTCATCTCCTTTGCCCTGTGGCTTGAAACTCAAAGCAACAGGGTACATAGTGTTTTTGTTTTTCGCTATGTAGAATTTTCCTTTCTCCTGCGGTGTGAAATGCAGAACCGCAGGTACATATAGTTATTTGAACCCTTTGACAAGCAATAAATGCGGATGAAATAATGAAAGCGTAGAAAATTGCAACAACACGTAACCCGGACATATTTTCCACGGTTGCGTTTTTTACTTTGCAGTGCAATCTGAGGGATTCAGAAACTCGTCCAACAGTCTTTGTGCAATCGGGGAAAACACCTGATATTTCTTCCAGATCAGATACATTTTATTCTCAAGCTTCGGCTCCAACGGGCGGAACACCAAACCGTTTTCTGCACTCGGTTGGATGAGATGTTCAAAGGACAGCATCAAGCCCAGTCCTTCTCCGACAAAAACGCTTCCGTTGTAGGCAAGATTCGTGTTTCCGGTAAAATTCAGCCGATCGGCTTTCTTTCCGCACCAACGCGGGATGTCTGCCTCCACCGATTGCTCCGAGCAGATCAGTTCCTCGCCGTACAGGTCGTCCACACGGACGGCTTCTTTTTTGGCAAGCGGATGGTCTTTCGGCATGATGACTCCCCATCTGTCGACTCCCGGCAGCTCTAGATACTGATAACGATCAATGTCCGGCATCTCCACGACCACACCGAAATCCAAAAGTCCGCGGTCAAGTCGGTCAAGTACCACCGTGCGGTCGCCGCTGATGATGTGATAGTGAAAAAGCGGGTAACGCTCTTTGAAATGTTTGATCTTCCGCGCGATATGCGCAATGAGATGAGATTCCGCACATCCGAGGTACACATCCCCGCCTTGCAGATCGTCGATTGCGCGGAATTCCTCGGTCGTTTTGTCCACCATATCGAGAATGTCCTCGGTGCGGCGGCGCAACAGAATGCCTTCTTCCGTCAGAGACATACTGCGGCTTCCGCGGCGGAACAGCTTTTTGCCAAGCTCATCTTCCAGTTCCTTCATTTGTTTGGAAAGTGCCGACTGCGACACATGAAGCACCTCTGCGGCGGCAGTCATGCTCCCCTCGCGTGCAATCTCCAAAAAATAACGTAACACTCTGATTTCCATAACCGCCTCCGTTGATATGATCTGCTTCTATTATACACCGATCTGATATTCCTGTCAATCATATCACGATATAAAATATAGATATTTGTAATTTCACGCGGTTTGTGTTATAATGAAATTACCGAAGGGAGGGACAGAATGCCAAACGCTTTGAATAAAGAAGAAGTCCTGCGGCAGTGTCTTGCAGATGCAGGATGTGACGAGGAACTGACCGCGGAATGCCTGCGCCACTTTGGGGATGGCACGCTGAGTGAAATGCTTCCGAAACTGACCGCACACCGCAAATGCGTGCTTTCGTATGTGCGCAGGGGGCAAAAACAGATCGACTGTCTCGATTATCTGACAAATAAGATCAAATCGAATGAATACAAAAAGGAGAATGAGTCATGTTAGGAAATTTTACTTATTGCAATCCAACCAAGCTTTATTTCGGCAAGGACGCGCTTGACGGACTGAACGCCGAGCTTCCGAAATACGGAAAGAACGTCCTGCTGGTTTACGGCGGCGGCTCCGTCAAAAAGAACGGAATCTATGACAAAGTGGTTTCCGTACTCAAAGCAAACGGTAAGGAAGTATTTGAAGATGCCGGAGTTATGCCGAACCCCACGGCAGACAAGCTGCGCGAGGGCGTTGCACGCGCCAGAGCGGCAAAAGCGGACTTCATCCTTGCGGTCGGCGGCGGTTCGGTCTGCGACTATGCGAAGGCGGTTTCGGTCTCGGTTCACTGCGACGAGGACCCGTGGGACAGGTATTTCGACCGCTTTGAGGAGGTATCCTGCGAAATCGTTCCGGCCGGGTGCGTGCTGACCATGGTCGGAACCGGCAGCGAGATGAACGGCGGCTCGGTCATTACCAACCACGCGCAGAAGCTGAAGATCGGACATGTATTCGGGGAA
>USEH01000255.1 GCA_900553675.1 uncultured Ruminococcus sp.
TGGCTTCGCAGACAGTCCCCCAAGTTCAACGGCGTATCCTATATTATCCAGTGCGGCGCAAATGCAGTGTTCACTCTGGAGGGACAAAAGGGCGTTAAGGAAAACATCGCCTATTATCAGGAGAACGCCAAGATATTGATGGACGCGCTGGATGAGTGCGGAATAAAGTACTTCGGCGGCAAAAATTCGCCTTATATCTGGCTTAAGTGTCCGGATAATATGGGCTCGTGGGAGTTCTTTGATAAGCTGTTGGAGGAAGCAAACGTCGTCGGCACACCAGGCGAGGGCTTTGGCGAGAACGGTAAGGGATATCTGAGACTTACATCCTTCTCCACTCATGAGAATACCCGCGAGGCTATGGAGAGGTTAAAAAAGCTTTTGAATAAGTAATAAAAGAGTACCGCCGCACTGCGTGACGGTACTTTTTTCTAGATAAAACTCAAACTCTCAAAAGCAAAAAACTCAAAAAGTTCGCCAGCCTTTCAAGGCTGCAGGGTCGTAGAGGCAGCGCCCCTCGTCGCTCCCGCAGGAGCGAAATCCCCTGCGAAGCGAAACGCAGGATGGGTAGTTTAAAAACAGTCCGGTGGACTGTTTTTTCGTAGGGAAACCACCGTAAGGGGTTTCCCTATGGGCGCACGGAGTGCGTCCATCCCCGCACAAAGTAATATCTAAAACCACACCCCGATATATAGCCAAAAGTACCGCCACAACCGTGACGGTACTTTCATATATCATGGGCTATTCACATTTACTCGGCATTAGTATCAGCCGCTTCGGGATTAACCGCGTTGGGATTCTCCCAGACAACTACCCTGTCAACGGTGTACTCGGTGTCGGGAGTAATCGTGTAGTCCTCGTAGAAGTAGCTTTCAAAGCTAATCGAGAGGATATCCTCTTCATACACAGGAACATCAAAGAGCTTAGTTAAGACTAACTTATTAGGGTTATATTCATCATTTTCGGTTTCATACGCTATTGTATAACCATACCGCGAATCTCTTTCAAACGTGGTGTCAACTACAAGCGAATAGAATTTGAACTCATGGAAATGCTCATCACTCCACTCTCCGAATTTCTCTGTCTTCCTGCGGATTTCCTCAAGCTCTTCCTCTGTCGCACCATCCGGTATCTGCGGCGCTTTTGTCGGTGGATTATCAACTGTGAACATTCGCATTGATATCTTATCAGTGGCAAATAATTCCTTTCCACCGATTTCAAACGTCTCTCCTGTGGGGTCTTCTATGTGAAGCTCAAGATGCAGTGGCGAATACCTCATCTCGGTGATCCTGAACTTCGAGCCGTCAACCTCAAATTCGATATCGGGGTAGCTTACTTTTCGGGCAGGGACTCTATCTTGGATGCGTCAAACTCAAAGTCTACAGTAAGCTCGTCGGCGTAATTTTCGGAATACTTCCCCGACCCGCCGTTCTCCTCGTCATACTGCACGGTTGCAAGGTCGTTGACGGTCAGCCGGAAGTTGTCCTTTTCGACCTCGTTGATGAAGTAAAACGTGTCCAATCTGCTGTCGATGGTGATAAGAAGGTCAAGCTCGTTGGTCTTTTCTTCAACCTCTGTCAGAACAATACTCGCTAAAAGCGCAGTTTCGGCGTTTTTGGTGCCGGTGATTTCCGCCATTGATATCCAGTCGCCCTCGATCTTTTGCTCGATATCAATGCCGTTGTGAGTAAGAAATCCCGGCTCGAAGCCCTCGGGTCGGCTGAGGTGCAGATAGATAATGTAGCGGTCGCCGTCCTTGGCGATCTTATCCACCCGCATAGACACGCCGTTAGTCTCAGCGGTCTCGTCAATCATTGCGGCGTAGGGGTTGATAAGCTCCTGCTCGCGCTGGAAAAGCGACTTTATCAAATCAGCGTTGGCAACACAGGTGATCGCAAGGCTTACGCATAAAACGCATACAGCCGCCGCAATCAGCAGTCTTCGCAGGGCAATAGTCTTTGTGCCCGACTTTGCTTTGTTTTTCGTGATGTCCGCGGCTATGGCGTCGTCCAGCCACTCATCACGGACGCTCCCAAGACTTGTATACAATTTCTCAGATTTTTCATGATAATCTTACCTTTCTTTAGATTTGAGGCGTTTTTGCGCCAGCAAAATTGCCGCCCGCCTCTCCGGCGGCAAAGGCTCAAATCGTGCGGGTGAA
>USEH01000256.1 GCA_900553675.1 uncultured Ruminococcus sp.
CGCAACTATTCCCATGTCTATAAGGCTTTTGTATTCATCATCTGTCATGTTAAAGAAAATCCAGTCGTCGGCATATCCGCCGGCTGTTCCGCGATAGTAGCAGGGAATCCACGGCGAAATCAAAATGGCACTTCCCTTTTTAACATTGTACTCCTTATCTCCGAGCCTGAATAATGACGGGGTTCTTATGTGCAGAAAAAGCCAACATCCTGTTCCCTGCGGACGGTCCTGATAAAAATCCGCATCATGCATATGATTATAGCCGATTGCTCCTACCTTCACGTCATCATCTCCCATACAATAAACAAATTCTACTTACAGTATAACACCGGTTTGTTGAGTATGCAATAACACTTTTGTCGCATTAACATAACAATATCTGCACATTTATATTTAAACCTGTATAATAGTATCGGTTTTCATTGATTTAGTATTTGAATCGAGCAGAAAATGTTATTATTTGCGCTCCCACATTCAGTACAAGCGGCTGTAGATATCCTGATATATAGAGAATAAAATACTTTACTCCGATTTTACATTACAATCCTTTTTCTTTTTACATTGACAGATTAACATAGAAAACGTAGGAAAAAACTAATTTCCGAAATGTAAAGATTAAAAAGGAGTAATTATTATGAAAAAGCTAATATCAATTGTTTTAGTGGCAGCACTCGCAATCGGACTTCTTTGTGCCTGCGGAAACGACTCAAAGAGCGTTTCAACCGACGGCTCTACCTCGATGGAAAAGGTCATCGGTGCTTTAGGAGAAGCCTTTGAGCTTGATAACTCAGGCGTTACCTTTACCTACAACCCCACAGGCTCAGGCTCGGGTATAACGGCGGTCGCCGAAGGCAGATGCGACATCGGTCTTTCGTCAAGAAGTCTTAAGACCGAGGAAAAGGAAAAGGGTCTTGAGGAAACAATTCTTGCACTGGACGGAATCGCCATCATCGTAAATCCCGAAAACACAATATCAGACTTGTCGCTTGAAACAATCGCAAAGATCTACAAGGGCGAGATAACCAACTGGAGCGAGGTTGGCGGCAAGGACGCTGAAATCGTACTTATAGGCAGAGAAGCAGGAAGCGGCACGCGCGACGGCTTTGAATCCATAACCGGCACCGACGGAGAGTGCAAATACCGTCAGGAGCTTACCTCCACCGGCGACGTTATAACAACGGTTGCTTCCAACCCCGACGCTATAGGATACGCCTCCCTTGCATCTGTAAAAGACACCGTAAAGGCTATTTCGGTAGACGGAATTGTGCCCTCGGAGGAAAGCGTTAAGGACGGAACCTACAAGGTTCAGAGACCGTTCGTGCTCGTAACCAAAAATGACACCAAGCTTTCAAAGACTGCGCAGGCATTCTTCGACTTCATTACCTCAAAGGACGCAAACGAAATCATATCAAAGGCTGGCGCTGTTCCGGTAGCCGAATAAAAAGGTTCTGAAAGGAAACTACTGATATGGATAACAAAGCTTCCGGCGCAAGGCAGAAAGCCGCGCGGACTGCAGAATACATAATTCAGGGGATATTCCTTATACTCGGTTTGATAACCGTTGGCTGTGTTCTGGTGATAACAGTTTATCTGATTATCGCCGGAATACCGGCTATCAGAGAAATAGGTCTTGCGGATTTTCTTCTGGGCAGAAAATGGGTATCAACCGGTGAAAACCAGCAATTCGGAATATTCCACTTTATATTAACAAGCGTATACGGAACTGCCGGAGCTATAGTAATAGGCGTGCCGATAGGATTTTTAAGCTCTGTTTACCTTGCAAAGCTTGCAAGTCCGAAAATAAAGACAGTAATATCCGAGGCTGTTAGTCTGCTTGCAGGGATTCCTTCGGTAGTATACGGTCTTGTGGGAATGATGGTACTTGTCCCTGGAATAAGAAAGCTGTTCAACATTCCCGACGGTTCCGGACTTCTTGCTGCGATAATAGTGCTTGCCATTATGATTCTGCCGTCGATAATAAAAGTATCGCTGACGGCTTTGGAGGCTGTTCCCAAGGAATATGAGGACGCTTCGCTTGCATTGGGCGCCACTCATATAGAGACATACTTTCGGGTTTCCGTTCCTGCCGCAAAAAGTGGTATTGCAGCGGCTGTAGTGCT
>USEH01000257.1 GCA_900553675.1 uncultured Ruminococcus sp.
TGATTGCGAATTAGTATTATTCGGCAATCACTTGATTATGAAAGGAATCAATATGGAAGCGGTTTTGGATATAATTCTTGACGCGCTTATAGATACGGCTAAAATGCTGCCGTTTCTGTTTGCGGTCTACCTTCTTATAGAATATTTAGAGCATAAGGCGTCGGACAAGCTTGCAAACTCTCTGCGCAAATTGGGACCATTCGGTCCGGTCGGCGGAGCGCTTTTCGGATGCATTCCGCAGTGCGGATTTTCGGTTGCGGTCTCGAATCTCTACTCCGGAAGGCTTGTAAGCTTAGGAACTCTTATAGCGGTATACATCGCCACCAGCGACGAAGCTATACCCATACTTCTTTCCAACCCGCAGAGCGTGGGCGAGGTATGGAAGCTGATAGCCGCAAAGGCTGTTATTGCTGTGCTTGCTGGACTTCTTGTAGACGGCGTTATGAAGCTCTGCCACCGCCGAGGAAACGAGGAAAACGAGCCCTACCACGACCTCTGCGAGGACCGCGGCTGCGAGGAACACGGAATTTTATACTCTGCCATAAAGCACACCGCGCAGATATTTACTTTTCTGTTTGTAGTGTCGCTTATATTGGGCTTTGCAATATATCTTTTGGGAGAGGAGCGGCTCGACCGCGTTTTAATGACCGACAGTGCCTTCCAGCCCCTTCTTGCCGCGCTGATAGGGCTTATTCCCAACTGCTCGGCTTCGGTTGTGCTGACAAATCTCTATGCTGCGGGAAGTCTGTCCTTCGGCTCGGTAGTCGCGGGTCTTTCAACCGGAGCGGGATTGGGACTGGTGGTTTTGTTCCGCACAAACAAAAATCTCAAACAAAACATAGGTATAACCGCCCTGCTTTACGCAATAGGAGCCGCAAGCGGGCTGATAATAAATCTTGCATTTTAGGAGGACATCATGCTTGAATTTCGCTACGACACCCAGCTTTTAATCGAGGGCAAAGACCTCGACGAGGACGCTATCAACGACTACATCATCGAAAATTTCAAGGGCGACAGCCTTTTGGCAATCGGAGATGAGGAGCTTATCAAGATTCATTTCCACACCAACGAGCCTTGGAAGATTCTTGAATACTGTGCTTCGCTCGGCGAGATATACGATATCGTGGTTGAGGATATGGACAGACAGGCAAGGGGACTAAAGGGATAAAGACGACGGCGCGTACTTTGTAATCTTCATACTTTTGTTTGCCGTCGCGCAGAGCGTTTCCTCCGTCGTTGATGATTTGTCCGGAAGGTAGGCAAATATCTGCGTATACTAATCTTTTGTCTGCAATTTTCGGACGGAAACGCCGGACTTTTGCGGGATGTGGGCTTAAAATGCCGACTAAGTTGTATACAAAAAAGGACTGGTGGGAAGCACCCATCAGTCCTTGATTGAATTGCGATTATTTCATCGGTTCGATATAGGAAACCGGATCTATCCACGAGCCTTCAAACTTCAAGGCGAAGTGAAGATGAGGTCCTAAATCCGACTCGATGTCGGCGGTGTTTCCTACCTTTCCTATTACCTCGCCCGCGCCTACACTGTCACCGACGGCAACGCTGATTTCGGGTGAAAGTCCGTAATAGCAGCCGATAACCGTTTCGCCGTGGTCGATAACAACGCAGTTGCCCCATAGAGGGTCGCTGTAGATGTCGGTTACCTTGCCGGAGGTCATAGACTTAACGTCTGAGCCGGCGTCCGCCATAAGGTCAATGCCGTCGTGGGTGCGCCACACGCCTGAGGATGCCTTAACCAGCTCTCCCCACGAGTATTCGCCTGCAATATCTCCGGAAACCGGGAACATCTTTGCCTGCTCATAGTAAAGGGTCTGCAATTCGTCGGTTATGTCGACAGGAGTCTGCGCCGGAGCGGGGATATCAGCCGCATCCGGCGTGCTTTGGGGTTCGGAACGTTCTATGTCCGAAAGAATTTTGTCAACCTGACTTGTGTCGATGTCCGGTTCGGGGCTTGTCTGAATGGTGACATCGGGGATGATATTTTTGGTGAGCGAGCCTACCGCCGCCTTATATCCCGCGAATGTTACCGCTCCGACGGCAAGTATTCCCGCGCACAACGCTATATAAACAACCTTGCCGGCAGAGCCGCTGCGT
>USEH01000258.1 GCA_900553675.1 uncultured Ruminococcus sp.
CTGCGGCTCGCCCATGTCGTGCCAGACCTTAAGCGGGTTGCAGGTGGTCTCGTCCACCGTCTTGAAAATAACGCTGTATTCGCCGCTTGCGGGAAGGGATATTTCTATATCTGCGATTTTATCCTCACCCTTCCGGCAGATGTTCCACGCGCAGAGCTTATAGCCTTCGTCGGTCTTTAACACAATAGCTTCGTCGCCCTTGTAGACACATTCTCCCTGCAGATCCTTGAAGAACTTAAAGGCATAGAAGGTCGGCTTGGGGATGCAGCCGTTTGCAACCATGCCGAAGCCGCCGTGGAAGGGCGCAAAGGGCACTCCCTGCTCCTCAAAGATGTCTCCGAACGTCCAGTAGGAGTAGGACTCGTTTACGTCGCCCAGCCTTGAAAGCTGCTGAGCCAAGTATGCCGCGTTGAGGTTGGTGTCGTGAACAGGGCAGTTGGGGATATATGAGGTGTTGAACTCGGTGATGTGGATGGGCAGACCCTTGTATTCCTCAAAGCTGTCAATTATGTCGCGGGTGGTCTGAAGATTTGCAAAGCCCTCCTCGGGTTCCATAAGCTTGGCATAGCCGTAGTGACCGTCGTGCTCGGGGTTCTCGGTGGTGTAGTGATGGCGGGTTACAAAGTCGATATCAAGCTTTTCCTCGCGGCAGAAGCGCATAAACTCGGTTATCCATTCAACGTCGCGGACTCCGCAGATAGCGGGTCCTCCCACCTTAAAGCGCTTGTCAAGCGACTTTATAGCGTTAAAGCTCAGCTTGAACAGCTTGAAATACTCCTGCATATCCGCCTTGTACCAAAAGCCGGGCAGGTTAGGCTCGTTCCAGACCTCAATGGGGTATTCATATGCCTCCTCGCCATACCTCTCGACAAGATGGCTTAGCATTGCCTTGACTAAATCGCACCACTTATCATAGTCCTTGGGTGGGGTGGTGTTGCCGCGCCAGTAGAATATGGTCTGCTCGCCGGAGGCAAGCTTTTTGGGCATAAAGCCCAACTCGATAAACGGACGGATGTTAAGCTCGTGATAGCTGTCCATCACCAAGTCCAGATATGTAAAGTTGTACTCTATGTGAGTAGGGCTGTTGGGGTCGCGCCAGTCCTCGCGGTATTCCTGATAAATAGCCATATCGTCGGTGAATAAGCCGTGTCCGCGGATGTGCTTAAAGCCTATTTCCTGCTGGACAAGCTTAAGCTGGTCGTAATACTCCTTTTGCAAAGCCAAGCCCATTCTGCCGGTTCCCACGCAGAAATCAACATGGTTGTTGAATACGGCTCTGTCGCCCTCATGAATAGATATCTTTGTCATAATGTTCCTCCCTGTTAAATAATATTTTCCCAGCTTCTTCTACTATAAATCACTCTAAATATATGTATTCTATGCGTTTCCTCATGAATAACGAAGAATATCGAATAATTGCCGCTAAGAAGTCTTCGTATTCCCTTTGTGTGCCATGGTTCTTTTTTGATAACTCCGCATCTTTGAGGAAAAACGTTTAAAGAATTTATTGCATTATATATGCTTAAATAGATTTTAGAAGCTGTATTGTGTTCCAAAAGCGTGTTGTCTATATATTCAAAAATCTGAATCATATCAGCTTTTGCTTTAGCTTCAATAATAATTTCATATTCGCTCAAAACCGAATCTCCTTTCGATCTCTGCAAATACCTCATCTGCGGGTTGATATCTTCCCGCTTCAATATCATCAAAGCCTTCCGCAAGAGCAGCGTCAAGCTCCCTTTCAGCCATCAGTCTTGCATACTCTTCATTCGATAAAATAACCAAATCCTTAACTCCGTTTTTAGTGATAAACACCGGCTCGTGATTCTTATTGCAAAACTCTGAAATTTCGTTGTAATTGCTTGCCAAATAGCTGTTTGAACGAATCATTTCCATACTATCTCCTCCGTTAGCTGCTGTCAGCTTAGACAAGTGACTGGTTCGATATATATTTTATTATACCATACCCCAACTGATTTGTCTACTAATTTACAATAATAAAAAACAAAAAATCGGCGAAGCTTACCCCGCCGATTTCAGATATTGACGCTTCGCCTACATCACCTGATTGACAACAAAATATATCAACCCATAAATAACGCTTGCA
>USEH01000259.1 GCA_900553675.1 uncultured Ruminococcus sp.
CACCTGATGGCAGATGCCGTTGCCGGGGCGGGAGAACCAGATGCCGTGCTTGGCGGCAACGGATTGGATGTACCGGTGATCGTCGGCGTTTTCAAAGCCGGTTTGAAGGGTGTTGTGGTCGATATAAGCAACGCTCTTTTCGGTTTTAACGCGCGGCACGCCCATAGCCTCGTATTCTATGTAAGCCATTGTTCCTGTAGCGTCCTGCGTTAGGGTCTGGTCGATTTTTATTCCTATTTCGCAGCCCTTTTTAAACTCGCCCTCGACAAGGTGGGCTTTAAGTATCTTTTCAGCGGCAGTATATCCCATAAGAAAATCTCTCCTTTTTACATAATAAGAGTATACAGTATAGTTTATAATATGACGTGCGCTTTGTCAAGACAGAGCGGTACACTTTTTCGCGGTAAAACGTTAAAACTTTTTGTGCGAATTGCCGATACGCTCTTTCTTGATAAATTTTCAAGGAAAAAATGCAATTTTGCTTGACTGTTACACTGTATTCAGTTATAATATATCTATATATGTACAGCATATATGTCTATATGTCTATACACAACATATCGGAAGCTTGGCAAGAATACTTTCGCCTGATTCCGAGCATAATAGTATAAAATAATTTTTTTGGAGATACATTATGCCGGAAAACAGCGAATCCACACAAGAGGTAACCCAAGAGCAGGCTGAATTAAGCGAGCAGTACCGCGATATCGCGATAACCAATTCGCGCCACGTGATCCATTGCCTCAGCATTATCGGGCAGATTGAGGGACACTATATACTGCCGCCACAAAACAAAACCACTAAGTATGAGCATATCATGCCGGCTCTTGTTGCAATAGAGCAGGACAAGTCTATCGAGGGGCTGATAATTATTATCAACACCGTCGGGGGAGACGTCGAGGCGGGACTTGCCTTGGCAGAGCTGATATCCTCGATGAAAACGCCGACTGTCTCAATCGTCGTCGGCGGGGGACACTCCATCGGCGTGCCGCTGGCAGTGAGCGCAAAGCACTCGTTTATAGTCAAGTCAGCAACTATGACGGTTCATCCCGTCCGCCTTACGGGGCTTGTTCTGGGAGTGCCGCAAACGCTTTCCTATTTTGAAAAGATGCAGGAGCGCATAGTCCGGTTTGTCGCGGATAACTCGCGGATATCTGCGGAGAGATTTAAAGAGCTTATGCTGCGAACCGGCGAGCTTGTTATGGACGTTGGAAGCGTGCTTACAGGCGAGGATGCCGTTAAAGAAGGCATAATCGACAGCGTTGGCGGGCTGAGCGAGGCTATTGAGTGCCTTTATTCCATGATAGAATCGGGGGAAGCCTGATGCTGTATACCATAATAAGCGAGTATGATGTGTTTACGCGCGGCGAGCAGCCATGCAAATATTTAAGCGTTTCGGGCGGAAAGGTAGAATATACCGCCGCCGGCAAAAATAAAGTAGTAAAGAGCTTGTTTTCAACCGACCCTAAGATGTATCTTGACAAGCGGTACATCCCCGGCACCAAGCTATAATATCTGGAGGTAATATCAATGTCAATTCTGTCAGCAATTCTGCAAGCAATCATTCAGGGGATAACCGAGTTTCTTCCGGTTTCCTCTTCGGGACACCTTTCGCTCTATCAGCACTTCACCGGCAACAGCGGCGAGGGCGCGCTGATGTTTTCGGCGCTTTTGCACTTGGGAACGCTTGCGGCGGTGTGCACGGTGTTCTATAAGCAGATATGGGAGCTGATAAAGGAATTCTGCCTTATGGTTAAGGACATATTCACCGGCAATTTCTCAATTAAAGACGCTTCTCCGCAGAGAAGAGTTGTGTTTATGTACATAATCTCCACCGCGCTTCTGATACCCTTTGTGATTTTCAAGGGCGTTTTCGAGGGTTTTGCCGAGGACGGCTCCATTCTGATGGAGGGCATATGCTTCCTTTATACCGCCGCGATTCTGTTCATGGCAGACAGAACCGCAAAGGGCAGCAAAAGAGCTGTTGACATGAAGTATAAAGATGCAACGACCATCGGTTTCTTCCAAGGTATAGCCCTGCTTCCTGGTGTTTCGCGCTCCGGCTCGACTATATCGGCAGGACTTTTCTGCGGTCTCACGCGT
>USEH01000260.1 GCA_900553675.1 uncultured Ruminococcus sp.
CCCGCCACGGCTCCATGTGCACCGTTCTGGGCGAGGATATGCTTACGATTATCGAGGAGCCTAAGTTCGTCGTCCCCGGAATCGAGTACACCGACGACGAAAAGCTTTACCCCAACGGCAAGAGCTTTAAGGGTCACTCCTTCTTTGAAGCGTCGTCCATAAGAAAAATCGGCGATACCTATTACTTTGTATATTCCTCCGAGGTAATGCACGAGCTCTGCTATGCCACAAGCAAGAACCCGCGCGAGGGCTTTACCTACGGCGGCGTGCTTGTCTCCAACTGCGACGCTCACATCGACACCTACAAGCCTGCCGATATGAGGGTTGCGCCCGCGGGCAACAACCACGGAAGCATTGTCGAGATAAACGGACAGTGGTATATCTTCTATCACCGCCAGACCAACGGCACGTGGTTCTCGCGTCAGGGCTGCGTCGAGCCGATATATGTAAATGCCGACGGCAGCATTGATCAGGCGGAGATAACCTCCTGCGGACTCAACGGCGGACCGCTTGAGGGCAAGGGAGAGTATCCCGCATACCTTGCCTGTCATATGTTCACCCCAGAGCAGCACTCCTGCCCAAAAATCACTCAGGACGGCAAGGACGGCGACGAGGTCTACGGTCATATGGAAAACATAGTAAACGGCTCGGTCATCGGCTATAAATACTTTGATTTTAAGGGACTTTCCAAGATTACCATCCGCACAAGGGCATACTTCCACGGCAAGTTTGAGATAATGACCAAGTGGGACGGCGAGCCTATCGCGGAAATCAGCTGCGAAAGCACAAATATCTGGTGGGATTATTCGGCAGATGTAAGCATTCCCGACGGCGTTTCTGCGTTGTATCTTAAGTATGTCGGCGGAGGTAATCCGCAGCTGTGGGGAATTATATTGGAGTGATAAGCTGAGGTATCAGGCGTTTCGCCTTGCGGTGAAATGCGGCGATGAATCTTATTTCGCTTCGCGATTGCGGCTTTGTATGTAAGGCTTCCAAATGGTTTAAAAGCTGTTTGGAAGCTTTTCTTTTATGGATTATTGATTTCTCGGCGGGAATGTAGTATAATCTATAATAGAAGGGATATTTGCATCATGAAAAAGGAGAACCGCTATGCCCGATAAAAACACAATCACAATATATCACGGCAGCCGCGAGCTTGTCGAGTTTCCCGAAATCAGAACCGCAAAGTACAATAAAGACTTTTATTTCGGATTTTACTGCACCGTTATAAAGGAGCAGGCAGAGCGTTGGGCAAAGCGTTTCGGTGAGGCGGGCTATGTCAATATATATGAATACACTCCCGATGAAAAGCTGAAGACGCTGAAATTTGAGAGCATGACCGAAGAATGGCTCGATTTTATAGTGCAGTGCCGAAGCGGTGTTTCCCATGACTATGACATAGTAGAAGGTCCTATGGCTGATGATACAATATTCAACTACGTGCAGGGATTTATAGACAAAAAAATATCGCGCGCGGCTTTCTGGGAGCTGGTAAAATTCAAATATCCCACTCATCAGATAAGCTTTCACACTGCCAGAGCCTTACAGACGCTTAAATTCCTGAAAGGAGAGCTGATAAATGCAGAAAAATAACAGTGCGCTGTTTTTTACCTGTAGTTTGATAGAGTATATATCCCGCATAACAAAAAACAGAAGAAATGCGGTCGTTAAAAAGCTTGGCGGCGATTTGCAGAACATATATGATTATGCCGACGTTTTTCACTGCGAGCCGATAGAAAAGGTTGCGGATGATTTTATTACAAAAGCAGGCATTGAAAACGGCAGCTTTGATAATGTAGCTTCCTGCAAGTACAGCGTTCCAGATTATTGGGACATAGGCGAGGTATTTGAACGGCTGATAGAGGACTGTTACAGCGAGGATGAAACGCTATCGGGAATAAGGAGAGTATATGATTCGTGGATGGCAGATAAAATCCTTGATTTCAACTCCGATTTATACTATCAGTCAAGAGACTATATTAAGGAGTGCTACAGGGCGGGAAGCATACTGTAGCGATTAAATAATTTTAAAATAATATGGGATTATTAGATGGAAAAACAGCCATTGTGACA
>USEH01000261.1 GCA_900553675.1 uncultured Ruminococcus sp.
TTTATATGATTTTAACCCCTGGCTTTGTGGGAGTCAGGGGTTTTTCTACGAACTGAACGGAGATGGCAGAAGCCATCTCCGTTTTTTCAGATTTATTTGTTTCAGAATCCGAATCTGAAGAACCAGTCGGGGATATCCCAGCCGTCCCACGGGTTGCTCGGCTGACCTTCCTGCTGCTGTTGACCGTCTTCGGGGGTAGCCTGCGATTCAGTGTCGGCAGCTTCGTCCTGCTTGGCTGACTGTATCTTTTCGCTAACGGTTATGTCAACGTCTATTGTCTTGCCCTGACGGTAAACCTTAAGCTTAAGAACGTCTCCTACCGACGCGCCCTTAACCGTATCCGACAAATCCGAGCTGGACTTTATTTCCTTGCCGTTAACCTCGGTTATAATGTCGTTGATTTCAAGACCTGCCTTCTGAGCCGGACTGTCCTCAACGATTTCCTTTACAGCTGCACCTGCGGGCAGACCGTAGCTCTGAGTCTCCGCACTTACATCTGCAATAGAAACGCCTATAAATGGCTTTGAAACATATCCGTTTTCAATAATGCTCTTAAAGATGGAGCGAACGTTGTCAATCGGAATGGCAAAGCCGATGTTGTCGATAGAAGCTTCATTGCTCGAACCGTTGCCCGAATATTTTGCGTTTGTAATTCCTATAACCTCGCCGTACATATTGAACAGCGGACCGCCGGAGTTGCCCGAGTTTATCGCGCAGTCGGTCTGAATAAGGTCCATGGTTACGTTGGAGGAAAGTGTGATTTCACGGTCGAGTGCGCTGACATATCCCGAAGTAAGCGAGAAGGTAAGCTCGCCCAGCGGGTTGCCGATGGCCACAACCTCATCGCCGACGTTAAGATCGTCCGAGCTTCCCAATACCACAGGGGTAAGACCCTTTGCGTCTATCTTGATAACCGCAATGTCATTGCTTTCGTCGTAGCCGATAAGCTCTGCCTCGTAGGTTTCGCCGTTGTAAAGTGAAACCTTTATCGAGTTTGAATTTTCAATAACGTGGTGATTTGTAAGAATGTAGCCGTCCTCGGTGATGATGAATCCCGAACCCGAAGCTGCCGCAGTGGTTTTGTAGCCCCAGTAGTTGGTGGTGATGGAAGTGGTAATGCCGACTACCGAGTTGACATTCTGTGCATAAAGCTCAGCCTGCGTTAAAACCTTTGAGGTGTCAATTGCAGTGGTGTTGAGAACGGTGGGTGTGCGCTCTCCCTCGAACATCTGTGATACCTGTGAGTTTGCAGGCTTAACATCCTCCTGCTTGGAGTTTTTCATTATCAGTGCAGCTCCGGCACTTCCGACAGCTCCGCCAAGAAGTGAACAGCAAAGGGCAATCGCCACGATAGCTCCGGCGCCGACTCCCTTTTTCTCTTTTTTCTTTTTGGACTTTTTGCTCTCAGCCGGTGCCGGAATAGGGGCTGAATAGTGGGTGGGATAGGGAATAGGTGTAGGAGTGGGAGTAGGAGTAGGTGTGGGCGCAGCGGTCTCGGCGACCGGTGCCGCTGCCTGCTGATCAGTGCTGTTATAGAGGTTGCCCGAATACTCGTTGTTGTAATTTTCGTCCATAATTATATACACGCCTTTCGTATAGCATTTTGTACTTATGATGTAAGCGAATCAGTTATTATCCGCTTTTTTCATTGTCCATATTATAAATCGGGTTATTGATGTATAATTGAAAGCATTTTTAAATATTAATGAAAATATATGATAATTTTATGAAGAATATCAAGGGGGATATTACATATTTGACAGCATGTCTTTTACTTGACATATCCATATGACAGTGGTATAATATTATCACAGTAAAGCGGTGAAATAACCGCCTTGAAGGGATGGATTATATGAGAATATATAATAATATAACCGAGCTTGCCGGAAATACACCGCTTGTAAGGCTTTCGGAATTTTCTGCCAAGCGAAATCTGAACGCAGAGATTCTTGCAAAGCTTGAATATCTTAATCCGGCAGGAAGCGCAAAGGACAGGGTTGCAATTGCTATGATAAACGACGCCGAAAAAAGCGGCAGATTAAAACCTGGAGCCTGCATTATCGAGCCTA
>USEH01000262.1 GCA_900553675.1 uncultured Ruminococcus sp.
AATCAAGAAATGGGCTGTCTCTCAGAATCTTGACGCCGAAAAGGAAGCTGCAGCTGCAACAGCCGCTGCAAAGGCTGAAAAGATGGGCAAAAAGGTTCCGGAAGAAAAGGGTATCGAAAAGAAGGATTAATCCGAAAACGGTTCGACCCCGCATATTCGTTCTAAATGTATGTCCCCTTGAATATTGTTTATTAAAACAGTATTCAAGGGGATTTTTATATGCGGAAAAGTGACAGCAGCGACCTGCTCCTTGCAATAAAGCACGGTGCAGCGGCAGGAGGGCTGGCGGTTCTGATAATATGTTTAATTCTTTCGGTTATCCTGACCTTTGCCGACATTCCGGATATCATAATCAGCGGAGCAGTGGTAGTAATGCTTAGCGCATTTTGCTATATCTGCGCATACCGCTCCACCCAGATATGCCGCAGGGGAGGAATAAAGCAGGGAGCCATTTCAGGGGCAATCGCGGCTCTGCCGATACTTGTCATAAGCAGCATATCATGCGGATATGTTTCTGACTACTGCCTTGTTAAAATATCCGCCTGCCTTATATTCGGGATAATCGGCGGAATACGCGGTATCAACACCAAAAGAACTAAAGCAAAATAAAAGAATATCTCTGCGTGATGAATCATAATATTATTCAGGAATCAAATCAGAAAGGACGGTTAAATTATGACAACAGGAATAATCTGCGCCTTAGAGCTTCTGCAGGGAAGTGTTAAGGACGCCTTTTTGAAAACAGATGCCAAAGCCTTAGAGTCTGTAAACGAAATCAGGCTGAGAAACGGCAAATACGTCACTGTAACATCGGGAGCGTCAGACAGGCTTGTTTCGGCAGACGGCGGCTTTACCGAGCATACCGGACGTGCTGTTGTTTCACAGGCTCAGGATATAGAATATGCCTTCAAAACCGCTTTTTCCTATTCGCTTCACAGCTACTCAAAAGAGCTTGCACAGGGCTACATAACCACCAAAGGCGGAAACAGAGTAGGTATATGCGGAACCGCCGTGACAGGTGCGAATGCCGAGCATGAAGTAGACACGATAAAGTATGTATCATCCATAAACATAAGAATAGCGCGGGAAAAGCGCGGCTGTGCCTTAAAGCTTTATGATACTTGTTTGCAGTCGGGTGCTGCAAATATACTTATAATAGGTCCACCGTCGTCCGGCAAGACAACCCTTCTGCGCGATACTGCAAGGCTTTTAGGCTCGCGCATGAAGATATCCCTTATAGACGAGCAGAACGAGATATCATTTACATTCAGAAATCAGGCACAGAACGATATTGGCAGTCTTACCGACGTTTTTGTGGGATACCCTAAGCACACAGGCATATCCACTGCTGTAAGGGTGATGTCGCCAAGGGCTATAATCGCGGATGAGATAGGCTCAGATAAAGACCTCGAAGCACTGCGATATGCCGTACACTCGGGAGTCAAGCTGATAACGGCAATTCATGGTACAAGCTACGATGACGCTCTTAAAAAGCGTATCATCAAAGAACTTGCAGATGAAAAGGTTTTTGATTACGCCGTTGAGCTTAAGCCCGGCTACGACTACAACATAATTAAAATTGTTTAAGACGGTTCTTTGTATAGTGATAATAGTCTGCTCCCTGATGGTTTCATATGAGAAGGTCAAGTCGGGAAAAAGGCGGATAAAGACATATCGCGAATTAATAGAAGCGACTGAAAAAATAACAGCCAACCTAAGATTTCGGTCTTATGACGTTTATCAGCTCTGCGAGGCTTCGTTTGATAGCAGGGGAGAGCTTGAAAGCTTCAGAAATATTACAGGATGTTTTGAAACGGAATGGCGGCGAGCGTGTGAGACGTCTCTTTGCAGCATTGACCAAAACACATATAATCAATTTGTGAGTATCGGAAGCTTTTTGGGCGAATATGACCTTGAATCCCAGCTTGGCAAGCTTGAGCATATTTCAACGGATATTCGTAAACGCCTTGAAGTCTGCGAAAACGAGCTGTCGCAAAAGATAAAAGTCTACTATTCCCTTGGGCTTTTCGGTGGAATGATGATTTGTCTTATGTTCGT
>USEH01000263.1 GCA_900553675.1 uncultured Ruminococcus sp.
TTCTGCGCCGCCGCCGATGGTGCATGGGGAAATGACCACCTGTACGGGCGTGCCATCGGGATATTTAAGCCCCTCTATCAGGGCCTTGGCGGACAGGGCCATGCCCATGGTCTGCTCTTCCAGGCTTTCCCGGATGCCGCCCCAGCGGCCGTCGATCACGGGACGGATGCCAATCTTGGGATACATCATGATCTTGTGTCCTCCTGTTTTATGATTTTTGTTCGGGATGATTCACCGGCGCATCGTTGCATTTTTCATAGCCCGGATGCCGGCCAGTCACATGGTAATAATTTCCCCGCAGATCCATCAGCTTGTCGATCTGGGGCTTGGGAATCTCCTGCGCGCCGCCAAGCAGATGCGCCGTCAGGCGGAGATAGCAATAGATAAGGCAGAGGTAATAATACTTGTAACCGATATCAGAAGCGGAGTGACAGCTAATGATTATGAGGTTGCCTCAATGCTTCAAAAATCAGGAAAGCCCATAGTTTTGTGCGTAAATAAATGCGACAGACTGGGAGAGCCTGAACCTGAATTTTATGAGTTTTACAATCTCGGTCTTGGCGACCCGGTTGAGGTGTCAAGCGTTCATGGCTACGGCACCGGCGACCTTTTGGACAGGGTTTTGGAGTATCTCCCCAAGGAAGCTGCCGAGGACGATTCCGATTATATCAGAGTTGCGGTTATAGGCAAGCCCAACGTTGGCAAGTCCTCAATAATCAACTGTATCTCCGGCGAGGAAAGAGCTATTGTTTCTGACATAGCCGGAACCACCCGTGATTCGACTGATACCAGCATTGAAAACGAATATGGCAAATTTACCTTTATAGATACCGCCGGTATACGGAAAAAATCCAAGGTATATGAAAATATTGAGCATTACAGCGTTCTGCGCTCCTATATGGCTGTGGACGAGGCTCAGGTTGCGGTTATAGTTATCGATGCATCCGTCGGCTTTACCGAGCAGGACTCCAAGGTCGCGGGCTATGCTCACGAGCAGGGAAAGGGCTGTATTGTAGCCGTTAACAAATGGGATGTCGTTGATAAGGACAGCGACACTATGCGCAAATTCACCGAGGAGCTTAAAACCAAGCTCGGATTTATGGATTATGTGCCGTTTGTGTTCATATCAGCAAAAACCGGTCAGAGAATCAATAAGCTTTTCGAGCTTATAAATCTTGTGCATATGAACAACTGTATGAGAATATCTACCGGCAAGCTGAACGATATTTTAGCGTATGCAACATCAAGGGTTCAGCCGCCGTCGGACAAGGGCAAGCGTCTGAAAATCTATTATATGACTCAGCCCTCAACCAGCCCGCCGACGTTTGTGGTCTTCGTAAACTCAATTGATTTGTTCCATTTCTCTTACCGCAGATATCTTGAAAATCAGATAAGAGATACCTTCGGTGGCTTAGAGGGAACTCCTGTGCGCTTTATCGCAAGGGAAAGGGACAACAAGGATACAAAATAATTTCAGAAATCAGGATTATTTTATGACATACTATGCTGCGCTGGCTGCCGCGGCGCTGACTTGCTATCTTCTCGGCAGTATGAATACCGCGCTTGTTACTGTTTTTCTCATCAAGCATAAGGATATAAGGGATTACGGAAGCAAGAACGCAGGACTTACTAATGTTTACCGTTGCTTTGGCTCCACCTGTGCCGCTGCAACCGTTGTGGTGGATATTGCAAAAAGTCTTTTTGTTGTGTACGGTACAAGGTGGTTTCTTTTCGGTTCGGGACTGGTTGACAGCTCGGGACGCGATGTTTTGACCGCCTGCCTTATATCAACTTTGGCTGCTGTTATAGGTCACGTTTTTCCGATATTCTATAAATTTAAGGGCGGAAAGGGAATACTGATAGCGGCAATGTGTATGCTTTTTGCAGACCCTGTTGTGTTCGTCTGCGAAGCTGTCGTTTTCTTTGTACTCGTCGGTATTACAAAATATATTTCCGTAGGCTCGCTGGCGGCGTGTGTGGGCTTTCCGGTGTTTTCGGGCTTTTCCGGAGGGCTGGGACATCTGCTGGGCATGACGGGCGG
>USEH01000264.1 GCA_900553675.1 uncultured Ruminococcus sp.
GGCGCCGCCCCGAGACCCTGCCAGCCTTTCGAGAAAGGCTGGATCGAAAGCTTTTAAGTCTTTGGCAGGCTATCGGAGTTTGTTATCAATCTGACATTTCTACAGGGTTTTTACTAATTGTCTATTAAGGGCATCGACTTTCGTCGCGGATATTATGTTTTCCTTCGGCGCAGAGCCGGTGTCCTTTGCACTTTTATTCTCAGAAAGGATTTTACATATGAACGTAACAGTTTGCATTGGCAGCTCCTGCCACATCAAAGGCTCACGTCAAGTTGTCGAAACCTTACAGCGCCTTGTCGCCGAAAACGGCATTGGCGAAAGTGTTGAGCTTGGCGGAACATTCTGCATGGGTCAGTGCCAGAAGGGCGTTTGCGTTACCGTGGACGACAAGTTCTTTTCGGTAAGCCCCGAAACGGTTGAGGACTTCTTTAAGACCGAAATTCTTGCAAAAGTAAAGTAATCATCACGAAAGGCATTGATAGATTATGATAGTTCAGATTTGCGTTGGAAGCTCATGTCACTTAAAGGGCTCGGAGGAGATTGTCGGTCTTTTGCAGGACGCTATCTCACAGAACGGTCTTGACAACGACGTCACCCTTGCGGGAAGCTTCTGCACCGGTCGGTGCAACCGCTTCGGCGTTACCGTCACCGTTGACGACGAGGTTATAACCGGAGTAACCAAGGACAATTTCAAGGAATTTTTCAACGATAAGATTCTAAAGCCGATAAAGGGTGCATAAGTCAGACTTATGTGCCTTTGCGGCGATTTTGTGTTTTAAATAATTTTGTATATGATTTAGTGGTTCAGAGCGAGGATAGCGTGTGAAATGCTTCCAACCAATCAAGAGTCCACTGGACTCTTTCTTGGGAAAGCAAATTCACCCGCGCGTGCAACAGCACGCACTGAACCGCATGGAGGATTTATGGCAAAGTGTTTAACGCTGAAAAAATCAAACTGTAAAAACTGCTACAAGTGCATACGCCACTGTCCTGTTAAGTCGATAAGATTTTCGGGCAATCAGGCGCACATTATTGAGGACGAATGTATTTTATGCGGACAGTGCTTTGTTGTCTGCCCGCAGAACGCGAAGGAGATTGTTGACGAGACCGAAAAGGTAAAGGTACTCTTGCAGGGCGGCGACCCTGTTATAGTCAGCCTTGCGCCCTCCTTTGTTGCCAATTACAACGCCGGAATAGGTCCCATGCGTGAAGCCATCAAAAAGCTTGGCTTCTTCGATGTCGAGGAGACCGCCATCGGCGCGACCATGGTTAAAACCGAATACGAAAGGCTTATTTCCGAGGAGAAGCGGGATGTTATCATATCCTCCTGCTGTCACTCCATCAATCTTCTGATTCAGAAGTATTTTCCCGCAGAGCTGGGAGCGTTGGCAGACGTTCTTTCGCCGATGCAGGCGCACTGTCAGGACATCAAAAAGAGATATCCCAAGGCAAAGACCGTCTTCATTGGTCCCTGCGTTGCCAAGAAGGACGAGGCGCAGAAGTACCCGGGAATCGTTGACGCGGTTTTAACCTTTGAGGAGCTTACAAACTGGCTGAGTGCCGAGGGAATAGCCATCCCCGAGGAGATGGATCACGACGATATGAGTCTTGCGCGCTTCTTCCCAACAACAGGCGGAATTTTAAAGACCATGACCTGTGATCATCCCGAATATACATACATGGCTCTTGACGGCGTGGAGAACTGCATAGCTGCTTTAAAGGACATTGAAAGCGGAAAGATTCACCACTGCTTTATTGAGATGTCGAGCTGTGCCGGCGGTTGCATAGGCGGAC
Organism: uncultured Ruminococcus sp.; assembly: GCA_900553675.1. Lineage (GTDB taxonomy): Bacteria > Bacillota > Clostridia > Oscillospirales > Ruminococcaceae > Faeciplasma. The sequence continues at coordinate 1,795 of USEH01000264.1, forward strand.
CCGTTATGGAGAAGTACCACCGCTCGCCGGTAAAGGATTACATGTCTGTTGCCCAGTTTGCGGGCAAGCGCGATTTCGAGGTCGACGACGTTGAACCGCTTGCTATAAGAAAGCAGTTTGTCCCGATAGACCGCGGCGCGCAGATGCCTTCTGAAACCGAGATATCCGCAATTCTTAGGCAGATGGGCAAGTTCAAGCCTTCGGATGAGCTTAACTGCGGCTCTTGCGGCTACAA
>USEH01000265.1 GCA_900553675.1 uncultured Ruminococcus sp.
CGCCGATATTCAAGCTCCAGAAGCCCTTTCTCAAAAAGCTGCTGGAAAAGCACCCGGAGATCACCACCGTCGTTCTCAATATCAACGACCGCTTCGGTCCCGTCATCCTCGGCACGCGCGAAAAAGTCATCTACGGCAGCGGCTATATCGAGGATGTGCTCTGCGGCAAGCGCTTTCGCATCTCCTCGCGCTCGTTCTATCAGATAAACCCCGTCCAAACCGAGAAGCTCTATTCCGCCGCCATTGACCTTGCCGGTCTCACCGGAAATGAGACCGTGCTCGACGCCTACTGCGGCATCGGCACCATCGGTCTCAGCGCCTCGGATAAGGCGAAGCAGGTCATCGGCGTCGAGATAAACCGCGACGCGGTGAACGACGCGATAGCGAACGCCCGCCTGAATGGCGTCAAAAACTGCTGGTTCACCGTCGGCGACGCGGGTAAGTATATGGAGCAGATGGCCGCGGACAAGGTGAAGCCCGACATTGTTTTCATGGATCCGCCCCGCGCCGGGAGCGATGAACGTTTTCTCTCCTCGCTGCTCAAATGTGCGCCGAAGCGCATCGTCTATATCTCCTGCAATATCGACACCCAGCGCCGCGACCTCGACGTGCTCCTCTCCGGCGGCTACAAGCTCCGCCGCATCCAGCCTGTCGACATGTTCCCCTATACCGAGCACATCGAATGCGTGGTCATGCTGGAGAAATAAATCAGAGTGTAAGTTAACAGGTAGTAAGTATTATGGATAGCTTCTCAGAAAAGAGTCTGCTCTCATTAGGTGACTATTATGTGTACGGGTTAATTGACCCCAGTACTAACAAATTTTTCTACATTGGCAAAGGCACCAGAAACAGAGTATTTGAGCACGAAAAAGAAAGTCTGAACAGTCCGGACAGTGATAAGCTCAAGCTGAAAACCATTTCTCAAATCAAGTCCAGCGGATTAGCTGTCAGGAAAATTATCATTAACAGCAACCTTACCGAGTCGGAAGCTTTTGCCGCAGAAGCGGCATTGATTAATGCTTTCAATTATGTAGGCGATGTTTGTCTTACAAATATCGTTGCAGGTCATCATTCCGCCGAAGCTTTATCCGTAGAAGATTTTGAAAAGATATATGGCGCAGAAGAGTTACACAACGAGGATATCAAGCATAAAATCCTCGTCATTAAAATCAACAAGCTTTACCGCAGAAATATGCCTGCCGCTGAACTGTATGATTCTGTTCGTGGTTTATGGAGAGCCTCAATAAACAATGTTCAAAACGTTGAGTATGTTTTTGGCGTTTATAATTCCCTGATCGTTGCCGTCTACAAGCCTACTCAATGGTACAGATGTAAAGACAAACCTGAGAAACGTCCAAGACAAGACGAGATTTTAACGTTGCAGACAGGGAATCGCGTTTTCTTTGTAGACAAGAATTTTGAACTCGGCCTGCCGCTTGACGATAACGAAGCTTTCTATTACGGAAAATCCATAGCTGGATTAAAGCTGAACCAAAGTGCACAAAACCCTATTACATACCTGAATCCGAAATGTTCCAGCTAATCACAGAGACTGTTCGATCATTCTCTCCCTCGCCTTTCCAGCAGCAAACATAAATTACTCTCCCAAACCTTATCGCCGCACTCCCTTGCTTTTGCAATGCAGGCGTTTACCGCACTACGTAAAGAAGCGTCGTCCGAGTATTTTTGCAGTCTGTCCATGATGCGGAAAGCACCCGGCCAGTTCATGTCCTGTAGCCATTCCAGCAATTCGGTCAAATAAGGCTCAAGCTTTTCATCGCTCTTCTCCGCTATAATGACTGCGCAGTTTTCCCAGACATTTTTGTTATGTTCCGGTGTCAGCGGCTGTATAAACGAGCGAACTGTTTCTGCGTTTTCCGCCAAAGCTATTCCCTTGCTCTGGACTTCGGGCGGCTTATGCCAATCAAGCATATTCATGATTTCTGTAATGTCCTGCATCTTGAAAGTCTCCTGATTCTTTGGCAAGTTTTACGCCCGCTGCAATATCGCA
>USEH01000266.1 GCA_900553675.1 uncultured Ruminococcus sp.
TAAGGCTGCAAACGGACAGGTCATCGCCGTTAGCGAAGGCTACAAGGCTTTGGCAAGCTGCAAGAACGGCATCGAGTCGGTTGTAAAGAACGCTCCCGAAGCTGAAGTCGTTGAAAACGTAGACTGATAGCTTTTTGTAATTTGCAGGTCGATATGGATTCGCTGAATTTTGTTAATTCGTAATCGAGTGAAAAGAGAAAAGAGAAGAGAGAAGAGATTCGGTGAAACGCGCTTCGTCGATGGATTTAAGTACAGCAAAGCTGCATTACGCTGCGAAGCAGCACTAAAATCCATCGCCGTCGGGCGATACCGCCACTTTTCTCTCTTTTCTCTTATCTCTTCACTCGAAAATCATCCATTTTCGCTGAATTATATTACCTTATGAAAGGAAAAAACATATGAAACCCAATAAAACCAACGCCCTGATTTTCGATTTGGACGGCACTCTGTGGGACGCTTCCGACGTTGTTGCCGACAGCTTTAACGTCAAGCTTTCGCAGCTTGGTCTTCCCGAAAGGATAACCGGCGACATGATGCGCTCGCAGATGGGCAAGACTCTTGAAGAAATTGCGGTTGTATTCTTCTCCGGCTACGAGCGCGAAAGAGCGGTTGAGATAATGCGCGCCTGCACCGATTACGAAAACGAATACATCAAAACTCACGGCGGCAGGCTGTATTCCGGCGTGAAGGAGATGCTGGAAAGTGTTCGCAAAAACGGCTGGTTCTGCGCCTGCGTTTCAAACTGCCAGTCGGGGTATATCGAGGCGTTTGTAAGCTTCCATCAGCTTGAAGGCATGTTTGACGACATAGAATGCTGGGGCAACACCGGCAATTTCAAGGACGACAACATCCGCGCGGTAGTCGAAAGAAACGGAATTGAGAGGGCTGTCTATGCAGGAGACACCATGGGCGACTGCCGCTCGGCAGTGTCCGCGGGGTGCGAGTTTATCCACTGCGCATATGGGTATGGAGATGTGCCGGATGCAAGCTTTCCGAAAGCAAAGCAGCCTGCCGATATTGTGCCGCTGGCGAAGAGGATTTTTGACGGCGAGGGTTGATGAGGCGGAGATATCCCCAACAATTTAATAATACGGTGCTGAATCGACTTATGTGCGGTTCTGTGCCGCTTTTTTTGTGTGACCGAGCTATTTTTCGGTTTGGTGCAATTATTTCCTGCTTTAAATTGTATTATAATTAGTACGACAGTACTTATCTTATACGAAACCGGTACGTATGACCCCGAAAGGAGCAATATCATATGAAAAAAATATTAAGTATGCTTTTGGCGGCAATGCTTTTGCTTGCTGCCTGCGGCACTTTGCCTACAGACGAGCCTCAGCAGCCTGCCGTAACACCTGCTGTTGATGACCCTGCACCTGATGTCCACGAAAACAACCCGCAGGTACAGCCCCTAAGCGAAATGCAGGAGCTTGTTCTTGAGCAGGATATAGCTATGGATTTCCTTACGTCTGGTGAGCCCGACGAATATAACGAGATTGGCGAGCTTGCATTTAAGCTCTACGGGCAGACCAAGGGGGCAAAGGGTCTTAAAAACAACGTATTTTCCCCGATATCCGCAGAAATCGCGCTGGGAATGCTCTATGCGGGTACAGATGGGGAGACAGCCGCCGAGCTTGAATCGGTAATCGGCTGGGACAAGTTAGCCGCTGTAAACAGCTTCGGGGCGCTGATGTATGACTACGCAGACATCAACAAGCTGACCGACACCACCCTCAACCTTGCAAACGCGGCGTTCTTCTCGCCCAGACTTAAAAATCCCGCCGATAACGCTATTATGAGCCTGCGTGACGCATTCCGCGCGCAGATGTTCCGCGGCGAGCTTTCCAACGATTCCGCCCGCGAGTTTATCAACGGCTGGGTAAGCGAAAAAACCGAGGGCGAGATTCCATCCGTGCTGACTGAAAATCTCGACGAAAGCGCGGTGCTGGTGCTTATCAACACCGTTCTTCTGGACGCAAAGTGGGCGCAGCCCTTCATCAAC